>JBOICR010000232.1:0-17367 GCA_050740195.1 Nevskiaceae bacterium
CTGCTTGCGCAGGGCCTCGATGCGGGTCGTCAGCTCGGTGCGCAGATCGTTCAGGCGGGCCAGGTTTTCGCGGGTCTGCTTGATGCGGGACTCGGTTTCGCGGCGGCGCTCCTTGTACTTGGAGATGACCGCGGCTTCCTCGACCCATTGGCGCAGCTCTTCGGGCCTGGACGAGATCATGCTCGAGACCATGCCCTGCTCGATGATGGCGTAGCCGCTGCGGGCGGCCAGGCCGGTGCCCAGGAACAGGTCGAGCACGTCGCGCTTCAGGCACTTGGCGTTGTTGAGGTAGTACTGCGACGAGCCATCGCGCGTCAGTTCGCGCCGGACGGTGATCTCGGAATAAGCCGCGTACGGCCCCTGGATCGTGCCGTCGCTGTTGTCGAACCCAAGCTCGATCATCGCGCGGCCGGCCGGCTTGCGGGTCTTGCTGCCGTTGAAGATCACGTCCTCCATCGAGTCCGAGCGCAGCTGCTTCATGCTCGACTCGCCGAGTACCCAGCGCACGGCGTCGATGATGTTGGACTTGCCGCAGCCGTTGGGGCCGACGATGGCGGTGAGGTTGGAGGGCAGCGGCAGCGACGACGGGTCGACGAAGGATTTGAAGCCCGCCAGCTTGATCGAGGACAGTCTCATTGAGCTCTTTCGGCCATTCAGAAACGCAAGCTGCCCGGTCAGGGCAGTTCGAGGCGTAGTGTAAAGTAAACTGGGTTTTGACCGCCGCCTTCGGCGGCGGCGGCACGCGTCTGAAACGCTCGAAAAAATGCGCAAAAAGCCGGCCAAACACGCTCGAAGGGGCCTCGAGAGCTTCCCGAACCCGAAACCCGGCCGCGACTACGCCATTCGCATGCGCCTGCCGGAATTCACCTGCCTCTGTCCCAAGACCGGCCAGCCCGATTTCGCCACCCTCTACCTCGAATACGTGGCAGATAAGGCCTGCATCGAGTTGAAGTCGCTCAAGCTTTACCTGTGGTCATTCCGCGACGAAGGCCACTTCCACGAGGACGTCACGAACCGGATGCTCGACGACCTGGTCCGCGCGGTTGCGCCGCGCTTCATGCGCCTGAGCGCCGTGTTCAACGTCCGCGGCGGCATCTATACCCACGTCGTCGCGGAGCACCGCGCGCGCGGCTGGTCCGGCACCCTGCCCCCGGCCGCCTGGCATTCCGATCCCACAGCCCAAGGAGACACGCCATGAGCTTTGCCGAGTTGCTCAACAAGCAGTGGGGCGACTACCCGGACCGCCACCGCAACAAGGTCAACCTGCTGATCCATATCGTGACCGTGCCGCTGGTCTGGTTCGCGGCGCTGCAGGTGTTCGGCGGCCTGATCCTGATCCTGATCGGCGTCGGCGGGCTGAAGATGTGGGTCTACGCCGCCATCCTGGTCGCCATCGCGCTGTTCGCGCAATCGCGCGGCAACTCGATGGAGGAGACCAAGCCGGCGCCGGCCGGCGACCCCATGACCTTCGCGATGAACGCGATCGCCGAACAGTTCGTGACCTTCCCGCGCTTCGTACTCAGCGGCGGCTGGCAGCGCAACTTCCCGGCGACCGGATAGCCGGTCGCGCCAGGGGCTCAGGTCGCCAGGTCGAAGCGGTCCGCGTCCATGACCTTGGCCCAAGCCTTGGCGAAGGCGTTCGCGAACGCCGCGCCGCCGTCGCTCGCGCCGTAGACCTCGGCCAGCGCCCGCAGCTCGGAGTTCGAGCCGAACACCAGGTCGGCGCGCGTGGCGGTCCACCTCACGGCGCCGTTCTTGCGGTCGCGGCCTTCGTACGCGTTGTCGGACGAGGGCTGCCACTTGGTGCCCATGTCGAGCAGGTTGACGAACCAGTCGTTGCTCAGCGTCCCCACCCGCCTGGTGAACACGCCGTGCTTGCTGCCGCCGTGGTTCGCGCCGAGCACGCGCAGGCCACCGACCAGCGCCGTCAACTCCGGCGCGCTGAGGTTCAGCAACTGCGCCTTGTCGAGCAAAGCTTCCTCGGCCGGCACCGCGTAGCCCTTGCGATGGTAGTTGCGGAAGCCGTCGGACTGCGGCTCCAGCGCCGCGAACGAAGCGGCGTCGGTCTGTTCCGGCGAGGCGTCACCACGGCCGGGCGAGAACGGCACGGCCACCTTGTGGCCGGCCTTCTTCGCCGCGGCCTCGACCGCCGCGCCGCCGCCGAGCACGATCAGGTCGGCCAGCGACACCTTCTTCTTGCCCTGGTTGAAGCCGGACTGGATCTTCCCCAGCACGCCCAGCACCTTGGCCAACTCGGCCGGCTGGTTCACTTCCCAGCCCTTCTGCGGCGCGAGGCGGATGCGCGCGCCGTTGGCGCCGCCGCGCTTGTCGGAGCCGCGGAACGCCGACGCCGAGGCCCAGGCCGTGGTCACGAGCTGCGACACGGACAATCCGGACTTCAGGATCCTGCCCTTCAGGGCCGCGATGTCGCCGGACGTGAGCTTGTAGCCGGCCTTCGGCACCGGGTCCTGCCAGATCAGTTCTTCCTTGGGCACCAGCGGGCCGAGGTAGCGAACGCGCGGCCCCATGTCGCGGTGGGTGAGCTTGAACCAGGCGCGCGCGAACGCATCGGCGAACGCCTTCGGGTCCTTGTGGAAGCGCTTCGAAATCTTCGCGTAAGCCGGATCCATGCGCATCGCCATATCCGCCGTGGTCATCATCGGCGCGTGGCGCTTGTTCGGATCGTGCGCATCTTCAATGTCGCTGGCGCCGGCGCCGCCCTTGGGCTTCCACTGGTGCGCGCCCGCCGGGCTCTTGTTCAGTTCCCACTCGTACTTGAACAGCGTGTCGAAGTAGCCCATGTCCCACGTGGTGGGATTGGGTTTCCAGGCGCCCTCGATGCCGCTGGTGATGGCGTCGCCGGCCTTGCCGCTGCCGAGCTTGTTCTGCCAGCCCAGGCCCTGCTGCTCGAGCAATGCGCCCTCGGGCTCGCGGCCGACGTTGGACTCGGGGCCGGCGCCGTGTGCCTTGCCGAAAGTGTGGCCGCCCGCGACCAGCGCGACGGTTTCCTCGTCGTTCATCGCCATGCGCGCGAAGGTCTCGCGGATGTCGCGTCCCGACTTGATCGGGTCCGGGTTGCCGTTGGGGCCCTGCGGATTGACGTAGATCAGGCCCATCTGCACCGCGCCGAAGGGCTTGGCGAGGTCACGATCACCGCTGTAGCGCTTGTCGCCGAGCCACTCGGTCTCCGGACCCCAGTCGATCTCGGTCGGCTCCCACACGTCCGGGCGCCCGCCGGCGAAGCCGAAGGTCCTGAAGCCCATCGACTCGAGCGCGACGTTGCCGGCGAGGATCATGAGGTCGCCCCACGAGAGCTTTTTGCCGTATTTCTGCTTGGTCGGCCACAGCAGGCGGCGCGCCTTGTCGAGGTTGCCGTTGTCGGGCCAGCTGTTGCTCGGCGCGAAGCGCTGCTCGCCGGTGCCGGCGCCGCCGCGGCCGTCGTGGATGCGATAGGTGCCGGCTGCGTGCCAGGCCATGCGGATGAACAGCGGGCCGTAGTGGCCGTAGTCGGCCGGCCACCACTCCTGCGAGTCGGTCATGAGTTTGCGCAGGTCCTTGACCACCGCCTTGAGGTCGAGCTTCTTGAACTCTTTGGCGTAATCGAAGCCCGCTTCCATCGGATCCGATTTCGCGGAGTGCTGCCGCAGGATCGACACGTTGAGCTGGTTGGGCCACCACGCGGCATTCGACTGGCCGCCGGCAACCACGTGGTGCGCGCCCGTGACCGGGCACTTCATGTCGTTCGACATATTTCCTCCGTTCGCTGAATGGGCAGCCCTAGACCGTAGCGACAGACGGCCGTTAAGTGAAATTGATTGTACGTAACTTGTCCATTGACCAAAGCTATACCTGCCTGGCTACGGCGGATAGCCCGTGATCTCGCGGATCCGCTCGTAGAGCGGTCGCAGCCGCGGGTACAGCGGCGAGTAGACCTCGTTGTAGAGCCGCGAGTAGGTGCGATGCGCGCCGGGGTCGGGCGTGAAGCGCGCGCCGACGCGCGCCATCGCACCGACCGCAGAACGGTGGTCGGGGTGGATGCCCAGGCCGACGGCAAGGTTGATCGCCGCGCCCAGCGCGGAGGTCTCGCAGGACTCGGGCCGCTCGGCCGGCAGCCCGAACACATCGGCGCTGATCTGCATGGCCGTATCGCTCTGCGAGCCGCCGCCTGCGACCACCAGGCGCCGGATGCGCTTGCCGGTCCGGCGCTCGATCTGCTCGCGCCCGGCGCGCAGGCCGTAGGCCAGCCCTTCGAGGATGGCGCGATAGAAGTGCGCGCGTGTGTGCGCCTCGCCGAAGCCGATGATCGCGCCCTTGGCCTCCGGCCCCGGGTCGCGCACGCCGGGCGACCAGTAGGGCTGCAGGGTCAGGCCCATCGAGCCCGGCGGCACTCCGCGCACCATCTCATCGAGTAGCGTTTCGACCGGGACGCCGCGCTCGCGCGCCAGCGCCTGCTCGTGCTGCGCGAACTCGCGCTTGAACCAGCTGACCATCCAGAAGCCACGGTAGATCTGCATCTCGGTGTTCCACGCGCCGGGCATCGCCGCTGGATACGCGGGAAGCATGCGTTGCACTTCCACGTAACGCGGCTGCGTCGTGTTGATGGTGGCGGTGGTTCCGAACGACAGCGCGGCGACCTCGGGCTCCAGCGCTCCGCTGCCGAGCACTTCGCAGGCCTTGTCCGCGGCGGCGGCAATGATCGGCAGCCGCGCCGGCAGGCCGAGCTGCTCGGCCGGAATGCGCGCGAGGTAGCCGAGCCGCTGGCCCGGCGCGACCAGCTCCGGCAGCTGGTCGTGCCGGATGGCCACCGCCCGCCACTTCCAGTCGCCGTGCTTCGCCCACGCGAGGCGCTTGTAATCGAACGGCACGTAGCCGACCTGGCAGCCCGCCGAGTCGACGTAGTTGCCGGTGAGCCGGTAACTCAGGTATCCCGACAGGAACAGGTACTTCCTGGTCTCGTGCCACAGTGTCGGCTGATGCTGCGCGAGCCAGTTGGCTTCGGCCTCGCGCTGGAAGTGCCGGACCAGCCCGCTCGCGCCCGCCAGCCACAGCAGCGCGTGCCAGGCCGGGCCCAGCGCCGGCGGCTGGTCGCAGCGGCGCTGGTCGAGCCACAGGATCGCCGGGCGCAGCACGTGGCCGCCGCCGTCCAGGCACACCATCGTCGCGCGTTGCGTGGTCAGCGATAAGCCGGCGATGTCGGCGGGCTTGACGCCGCCACTGGCCCACAGCTCCCGGACGCAGGCGACCACGCTTTCCCAATAGGTGTCCGGGTGCTGCTCGCCCCAGCCCGGCTGCGGCGAGTGATACGTGGGCTCGAAGGTCCGCTGCGCGCGGGCGATCAGGTGCCCCTGCGCGTCGAAAGCGACGGCACGCGCGCTCTGCGTGCCAACGTCGATCGCCAGCAGGAGCCTGGTTTCGCTCATCGCACCGCGGTTGGCGCGTGTTGCGCATCCCAGATCGCGAGGTAGCGGCGCTCCTCCTCGCGCCAGCGCTCATCGTTCCAGAGCAGTTCCTGCCGCAGGACGCCGGCGACGCCCGCGAGCATCGCGCGGCCGCCCGCCGGCGTGACGATGCCCAGGCGCGTGCGCCGGAGCATCACGTCGTCGAGGTGCACGACCTGCTCGTGCCGCGCCGCCCAGCGCACCTTGGCCAGCGAATACTTGGACCCGGCGAGACTGACTTCCTCGACATTGCGCGTCTGCGTGCGCATGACCGTGCTCACCTTCGAGAACATCGTCACCGTCCGGTCGGCGGGCGAGAAGTTCGGCAACTGGCGGCCGGCCTCCTGCAACACCCGCTTCGCCGTGAGGCGGAACGTGGTGAGCTTGCCGCCGGTGACGCCGACCAAGCCCGGCTCGCTCCACAGCGCCGACTCACGCGACTCGTCGGACGCGGCGCCCTTGCCGCCCGCAACCACCGGCCGCACGGCGCTGAAACTGCACAAGGCATCGGCGGCCTTCAGCTCGAGTTTCGGGAACTGGTGCAACAGGCCTTCGACCAGGTAGTCCGATTCGGCGGCGTTCATGCGCCATGGCGCGTCGGCCGGGTCGTGGTCGAGGTCGGTCGTGCCGACCAGCGTCACGTTCTCCCATGGATATGCGAACACGGGCCGCCGGTCGCGCGGATGCAGCCACGATACCGCCCGCAGCACCGGCAGCCGCTTGTGCGCGAACACGAAGTGGCTGCCGCGCAGCGGACGCAGCTTGGGCGCGGCGCCGTCCTGGCCCAGGCTTCCGGCGCTCACGCCGGTGGCGTCCACGACCAGTCCCGCTTCGACTTCGCGCGTCGCGCCATCGGCGTCACGGATCGCCACGCCCCGCACCCGGTCGCCGGCACGCAGCAGGCTCTCGACCCGCGTGTAGCTGCGCGCGGTGGCGCCGCTGGTACAGGCCTGGGTGATCAGCGTCACGACCAGCCGCGCGTCGTTGGTGCGGGCATCGTCGTAGAGCATCGCGCCGAGCAGGCCTTCGCTGCGAATGTCCGATTCCAGGCGCATCGCTTCGTCCGCACCGACCCACAGCGAGTTCGACCCGCCCGCCATGTAGTCGTAAATCCACAGGCCCAGGCGGACCGCGAGCTTGCCGGGCTTCTCGCCGCGGTAGACCGGGATCATGAACGGCTGCTTCTCCACGAGGTCCGGCGCTTCGTTCAGCAACCGCTCGCGCTCGCGCACGGAGTCCTGCGTCATGCGCCACTGCCCCGACCTGAGATACCGCAGCCCGCCGTGCACCAGCTTCGACGAGCCCGACGACGTGCCGGAGGCGAAGTCGTTCTGCTCGAGCAGCAGGCACTTGGCGCCGCTGCGCGCGGCTTCGTGCAGGATGCCGGCGCCGGTAATGCCGCCGCCGATCACGATGATGTCGTACTGCGGAGCGAGCTCCGCCAAGGTGGGTCGTTTCATTCGAAGAGCTTCCCTGGGTTCATCAGGCTGTCCGGGTCAAACTCACGAGCCATTGCGCGCAACAAGTCCATCCCGACCGGTCCCTTTTCCGCCGGCAGATACGGGGCGTGGTCCGCCCCGACGCCGTGCTGGTGACTGATGGTCGCACCGTGCTTGACGATTGTCGCGGACACGGCCTGCTTGAAGCGCATCCAGCGCTCGAGCTCCCGGTCCGGATCACCGCACAACCGCCAGACGAACGTCGAGTAGACGCTGCAGCCCTGTCGGTAGACGTGCGAAAGGTGGGTATACGCATGCAGGCGCTCGCTCTCGCGCTCGAACACGTCGCGCGCCGCGGCCTCGACCGCGCGCATGTAGGCGGTTGCCTGCGGCCAGTTCAGGCAAGTCTCCATCGTGTCCACGGCGTAGCCCGCCTCCCACAGCGAGTTTCGCAGGTAGGCGCTGCGGAAGCGGTTCTTGACCCAGCCGGCGCCGGGCCTGGCGCCCGCGTGCACGCCGCCGTTCGCGCCGCTCACCGCCAGGGCCTCGCCCAGGCTGCTCTTCACCGCGCGCGCCGCGCCCGTCACCCCGATCAGCAGCATGACCTTGCCCGGCCCGATGCCGCGCAGGCGCAGGTAGCGCTCGAGCCAGCCGATCAGGCGCGGCTGGCCGGCCAGGCGCAGTTGCGTCTCGGTCTCGACCTCGTTCGACAGGCGCAGCATCGACAACGCGCCCTCGCCCTGCGCCAGCGCGCGCATCGTTCGCACGCCCTGCTCCCACGACGGGAAGAGCACCGCGTGAAAGGCCTCCTGTTCCGGACGCTTGCGGACGCGCGCCTGGACTTCGGTCAGCAGGCCAAGCCGGCCTTCGGAGCCCATCACGCATTCGCGCAGGTCCGGGCCGGCCGACGAGGCCGGCACCGCGCCGACGCGCCACTCGCCCTTGAAGGTGGCGAGGCGGCCGGAATGGAACAGACTTTCGATGCGGCCGTACCGCAGCGACTGCTGGCCCGAGGAGCGCGTGACGACCCAGCCGCCGACCGTCGACAGCTCGTAGGACTGCGGAAAATGGCCGAGCACGTAGCCCTTGTCGGCGAGTTGTGCCTCGATTCTCGGTCCCGGGGTGCCGGCGCCGAAGCGGGCCAGCCAGGCGGATTCGTCGACGTCCAGCAGGCGATCGAGCCGCTCCAGCGACAGCGAAATCACCGGCCGATCGGATCGCGGCACCGTGAGGTGCCCGACGACGCTGGTGCCGCCGCCGTAGGGGATGACGATCGCGCCAATGCGCCGGGCATGGTCCAGGGTTTCGGCGGCCTCGTCATGGCTCGACGGCAGCGCCACGGCGTCCGGGAACGGCCCGGCGCGTCCGGCGCGCAGCGCGATCCAGTCCGGAAAGCTCTGCCCGCGCGCATGGCGCAGCCTTGCCTCGGTGCGCAGCTCGAACGGCGGCGCGGCCGTCAGGCGCGACTGCGGCACCGTGCGCAGCGTGTCGTCGAAGCTGGCGTCGCGAGGGGGCGAGGCTTCGCCGAGCCGCTCGCGCAGGAACGTTTGCGCGTCCGCGGTCAGCGGGTAGTCTTTGGCATCGTCGCCCCAGCCGTTCCAGCGTCTCACGGCCCCTCCTCGCCTGGGCGCCCATGATGCCAGCCTGTGGCTGGCGCGGAGGGATCAGGCCGCGCGCGTGGAGAAGTCGGGTTCGATCAGCCGGCGCAGCGCCGGCACCGTCACGCACATCTCTTCGAGCCGTCCGTGCAGCACGTTGCACGGCGCGCCCGGCTCGCCGAGCGTGTCCACCACGAGCTGAGCCCGGTCGAAGTCCTCGTGCGCGGTGTTGTCGTTGGTGGTCACGACCGTCGCGATGCCGGCGGCGGCGGCCGCCGCGAGGCCCATTTCCGAGTCCTCGATGGCGACGCATTCCTGCGGCGCGAGGTCGAGGCGCGCGAGCGCCAGCAGGTACAGGTCGGGCGCAGGTTTCTTGTGCTCGACGTCCTCGCCGCAGACCAGCACGTCGAAGCGGTCGACCAGCTCCGCGCCGAGGCTATGGCGCAGGATCGGCGACAGCGTCGCGCGGCTTGCGCTGGTGACGATCGCCAGGCGCAGGCCCGACTCGCGCGCCTCGGCCATCAGCCGCGCCACGCCGGGGCGCAACGGCACGCGGCCGCGACGCACCAGCCGGCGGAAATACCGGCTCTTCAGCGCATGGACGGCCTTGATCCAGCCGTGCGGATCCGATTCGACGGCCCCGCGATGCTCGCCGAGCTCGGGGCGGTAGCGCTCGAGGTAGTGCCGCAGGCGCTCCTGGCCGCCGGCCTTGCGCAGCAGCTTGCGATATAGCTTCGGCCCCCAGCGAAACGGCAGCCCGAGTTTCCTGAATGCGCGGTTGTAGGCGGGCCGATGGCCCAGCACTTCGGTGTCCGCCAGGGTCCCGTCGAGATCGAACAGAAGCGCCCGCAACGTCATGTCAGGTAGCCTAGCACCAACCATTTGTAATCAACTGATTCTTTGGTGAAAACTTCAACGCCCCGGAGTTATCGCGGCTCGCGACGCCGCCGCCAACCTGCGACGCTGCCTGCGCCTCATGAATCAAGTGGATATGGACGCCGCTCGCCCGGAGGAAATCTTGCGTACCGCGGCCGCGCGGTGGGAGCCAGATCGTCGTGTATCCCGCACCGCACAAATCAGCGACCTTCCCCTATAATGCGCTGCAACAAAGCCCAGCCCTGACCCATGTCCGACACGCGCATCATCAAGAAGTACCCGAACCGGCGGCTGTACGACACCGAAGTCAGCCGCTACATCACGCTGCAGGAAGTACGGCAGCTGGTGATGGATGGCGTGAAGTTCCGGGTGCTGGACAAGAACACCCACGAAGACATCACCCGCAGCATCCTGCTGCAGGTCATTGCCGAGCAGGAAGAAGGCGGCAACCCGATCTTCACCACCGAGCTGCTGGTCCGCGTCATCCGCTTCTACGGCGACCCGATGCAGGCCAGCATCACGCGCTACCTCGAACTGTCGATGCAGCTGTTCGTGCAGAAGCAGCAGCAGTTCGCCGAGCAGCTCAAGCAGATGCTGGGCCAGGCGCAGTCGCCGGTGCAGTTGCTCAAGGACATGGCCGAGCAGAACGTGCCGATCTGGCGCTCGGTGCGCCGCGAGTTCCTTAAGAACTTGTCGCGTGCGAAGTCCACGCTGCGTCCCCGCCGTCGCGCGGGAACCCCGGAGCCCAGCGGGTCGACGAGCACCAACGAAAGCTGAGCTTTCGTTGTATTCGTGACGCATACGTCACTAATATTCTGATGTAACTACATGTTCACAAACAGTTTTTATAGTTAGCGACCTTTATTGACGTAAAGGTAAGCGCGACGTATAGTGCACTGCACCATCGCTCTGACATAAAAAACCCGGCCGAAGCCGGGTTAATCAAGCCAGAGTGTTGTGAAGGCTCCTCCAGAAAGGCCTCTGTGCCTTTCTCGCACTTGCCCCGCCTCCCCCGGCGGGGCTCTTTTTTTGCGCCGTCACCGGCGCCATCCCCTGACCGTCAGTGAGTCTCGGCCGGCTTCGACTCGGCCACGGCCTTCATCGACAGGCGGATGCGGCCCTGCTTGTCGACCTCCAGCACCTTGACCCGCACGATGTCGCCCTCGGACAGCTCATCCGAGATGTTCTCGACGCGCTTGTCGGAGATCTGCGAGATGTGCACGAGGCCGTCCTTGCCCGGCAGGATCGTGACGAACGCGCCGAAGTCCATCAGGCGCGCAACGCGGCCTTCGTAGACTTCGCCGACCTGCACGTCGCGCGTCAGCGCGTTGATGCGGTCGATCGCGGCCTCGGTGGCCTTCTTGTCCACCGCCGCAATCTTGATCGTGCCATCGTCCTCGATGTCGATCTCGGTGCCGGTGGCCTCGGTGATCGAGCGGATGGTGGCGCCGCCCTTGCCGATGACGTCGCGGATGCGCTCCGGGTTGATCTTGATCGTGGTGATGCGCGGCGCGAAAGGCGACATCTCGGCGCGCGGCTTGTCCAGCGACTTGGCCATCTCGCCGAGGATATGCATGCGCGCATCCTTGGCCTGGGCCAGCGCGCGCTCCATGATCTCGCCGGTGATACCGGTGATCTTGATGTCCATCTGCAGCGCGGTAATGCCTTCCGTGGTGCCGGCGACCTTGAAGTCCATGTCGCCGAGGTGATCCTCGTCGCCGAGGATGTCGGTCAGCACGCTCCACTTCTCCCCTTCCTTGATCAGGCCCATGGCGATGCCCGCCACCGGTGCCTTGATCGGCACGCCCGCGTCCATCAGCGCGAGCGCCGAGGAGCACACCGTGGCCATCGAGCTGGATCCGTTGGATTCCAGCGTCTCGGCCACGAGTCGCACGACGTAAGGGAACTCCTTCTCGAGGTCCGGCATGATCGCCATGAGACCGCGCTTCGCGAGGCGGCCGTGGCCGATCTCGCGGCGCTTCGGGCCCATCATGCGGCCGGTCTCGCCGACGCAGAACGGCTGGAAGTTGTAGTTGAGCAGGAAGGTGTCCTTCCACTCGCCTTCCGCGGCGTCGATGATCTGCGCGTCGCGACCGGTGCCAAGCGTGACCGCGGCCAGCACCTGGGTCTCGCCACGCGTGAAGATGCCCGAGCCATGCACGCGCGGCAGCAAGCCCACGCCGGTGCTGATCGGACGCACCGTCTTGGTGTCGCGGCCGTCGATGCGCGGCTCGTTGTTCAGGATGCGGCCACGAACCAGCTTGTACTCGAGGTTGGCGAACGCGGTCTCGACCTGCGCCTCGCTCCACTTCGGCGTGTCGCCGGAGGCGAACTTCTCGACTGCGGCGCTGCGCGCCTTGTCGAGGGCGTCGCGGCGCTCGTCCTTCTTCTTGAGGTTGTAGGCCGCGGCGACTTGCGGGTCGAACTGCGCCACGTCGCGCTCGATCTCGGCAAGCTTGGCGTCCGGCTGCCACTGCCACTTCGGCTTGCCGGCCTGGGCGACCAGTTCGTTGATCGCCTTGATGGCGGCCTGCATCTGCTCGTGGCCGAACAGCACCGCGCCGAGCATGACCTGTTCCGACAGGATCTTGGCTTCGGACTCCACCATCAGCACCGCATCCTTGGTGCCGGCGACGACCAGATCCAGCTGCGAGGTCTCGAGCTGGCTTGCGGTCGGGTTCAGCAGGTACTTGCCGTCGGCGTAGCCGACGCGGGCGGCGGCAATCGGCCCCTGGAACGGCACGCCGGCGATCGCCATCGCGGCGGAGGCGCCGATGAGGGCGGGAATGTCGCCGTCGACTTCGGGATTCAGCGACAGCACGGTCGCGATTACCTGGACTTCGTTGAAGAAGCCCTCCGGGAACAGCGGACGGATCGGCCGATCGATCAGGCGCGAGGTCAGCGTCTCCTTCTCGGTGGCGCGGCCTTCACGCTTGAAGAAGCCGCCGGGAATGCGGCCGCCGGCATAGAAGCGCTCCTGGTAGTCCACCGTCAGCGGGAAGAAGTCCTGCCCGGCCTTGGCTTCCTTGCGGGCGCAGACCGTGACCAGCACGACCGTGTCGTTCACCGTGACGGTGACGGCACCATCGGCCTGGCGGGCCATGTGGGAGGTTTCCAGCGTGACCGTCTGGTCGCCGTACTGGAAGGATTTCTTGATGGGAGTGACGGGGTAAGCCATGGATGGCTCCGGGTTCGGTTCGGTCTTGGGGGAAACTACGGAAGCGCCGATTTAGCGGCGCAGACCGAGGTCGGTGATCAGCTTGCTGTAGCGGTCCTGGTCGGACTGCTTGAGGTAGTCCAGCAGCTTGCGGCGCTGGTTGACCATCTTCAGGAGGCCGCGGCGCGAGTGGTGGTCCTTCTTGTTCGCCTCGAAATGCGGCGAGAGGCTGTTGATGCGTTCGGACAGCAGCGCGATCTGGACTTCGGGGGAGCCGGTGTCGGCCTTGCCGCGGCGGTGTTTCTCGACGACGGCCTTTTTCTGCTCAACATTCAGAGGCATTTTCTCGCAACTCCAGCTTCGATCATTTTGGTCTTTTGAAGGGCGCGCATTCTACCCGCGCGCCCCCCGTTCCACAAGGAAAATCAGGGGCTTTGCGCCATCCAGCGCCGCGGGGTGAGCAGGCCGTCCGCGGCCTGCTCGGCGATGCCCAGCAGCGCTCCGTCGGCGCCCGTCACGGCCACCAGCCCGGGGCGCCCGACAGGTGCCTCGACCGCCTGGCCGTGGGCCAGGCGGCGGGCGCCGGCCTCGCCGACCTGCACCGTTGGCCAGGACGCCAGACCCGCCAGCGGCGGCCGCAGCAAGGCGTCCAGGGCTTGCGGCCCGGCGTCGGCCGCCCGCTCAAGCGCCTCCGGGCTGACCATGTCGGCCTCCCGGAACGGGCCGGCTTCAATCCGGCGCAGCGTGGCCACGTGGGCGCACTGCCCGGCGGCGGCGGCGAGATCCTCGACCAGGGTGCGGATATAGGTGCCCTTGGAGCAGCGCACGTCCAGGTCGAAGGCGCCGGGCGCGCACTCCGTCAGCCGAACCTGATGGATGGTGATCTCGCGCGGCTCGCGGTCGATCTCGACGCCGGCACGCGCCAGCTCGTACAGCGGCTTGCCGTCGCGCTTGAGCGCCGAGTACATCGGGGGCCGCTGGCGGATGGCGCCGGTGAAGCCCGGCAGCGCCGCCTCGAGCTGTGCGCGGGTCAGCGCGGCGGCGTCGGACCGGCGGGTGACCGGTCCTTCAGCGTCGCCGGTTGTAGTGCAGGTCCCCACCGCGGCGCGGACGAGGTAGCGCTTGTCGGCGTCGAGCAGGTAGCCGGACAGCTTGGTGGCCTGGCCCAGGCAGATCGGCAGCACGCCGGTGGCGAGCGGATCGAGCGCGCCGGTGTGGCCGGCTTTCTCCGCCTGGTAAAGCCGCTTGACCCGCTGCAGCGCCGCGTTCGACGTCATGCCCGGCGGCTTGTCGAGCACCAGGATGCCGCTGACGTCGCGTTTCAGCTGCCCGCTCAGGCGTCGGGCTCCCCGCGATCGTGCGCGTGGTGCTGGTCTTCCTCGCGCGCCTCGCGGATCAGCTTGTTGACGTGAGCGGCGCTATCCGCAGTCGCGTCGCCATGGAAGTGCAGTTCCGGGATATGCCTGATCTTGAGCCGGTGCTTGAGCACCTGGCGCAGCTTGCCGGCCGCGCCGTTCAGGGCGGTTGCCGCCTCCGCGGGCTTGCCGTCGAGCGCCAGCACGCTGACGTGGATCTTGGCGTGGCGCATGTCCGGCGAGACCTCGACCGAGGTCAGCGTGACACCCCTGACGCGCGGGTCGCGCAGTTCGTCGCGGATCAGCTCGGAAAGTTCACGCAGGATCTGCGTGTTGATCCGCGCGGTACGAGGGTATTCCTTTGGCATGACGGCGCTCGCCACGCCACCCGGCTCAGCGGGCGGCGACGGCCTCGACCTTGACCGTGCGCTTGACCTGGAAGCGCTCGAAGCACTCGATCTGGTCGCCGGCCTTGACGTCGTTGTAGTTCTTGACGCCGATGCCGCACTCGGTGCCGGACTCGACTTTGTTGACGTCGTCCTTGAAGCGGCGCAGCGAGTCGATGTCACCCTCGAAGATCACCACGTTGCTGCGCAGCACGCGCACCGGCAGGCCGCGGCGTACTTCGCCGTCGACGATCAGGCAGCCCGCGATCGAACCGAACTTGCTCGAGCGGAATACCTCGCGCACCTGGGCCAGGCCGACCATCTTCTCGTGGGTCTCGGTGCCGAGCAGGCCCGAGATCGCGTCGGTCACGTCGTCGATCAGCTGATAGATGATCGAGTAGTAGCGCACGTCGACGCCGGTTTCCTGGATGCGGCGGCGCGCGGTGGCGTCCGGGCGCGCGTTGAACGCGACAATGATGCTGCCTGCGGCCAGCGCCAAATCGACGTCGGACTCGCTGATGCCGCCGATGCCGACCGAGACGATGTTGACCTTGACCTCGGCGCTCGGGATCTTGCCCAGCGCCTCGGTGATGGCCTCCGCGCTGCCCTGCACGTCGGCCTTCACCATCAGGTTCAGCAGCTTCTCGTTGCCGCCGCTGCCCAGCCTGGCGAACACCTGCTCCATGCGCACCGCTTGCTGCTGCGCCAGCTTGGTCTCGCGCAGGCGCGCCGAGCGCACCTCGGCGAGTTCGCGGGCCTTGCGCTCGTCGGCCACGACCATGACGTCGTCGCCGGCCTCGGGCACGCCCGACAGGCCAAGCACCTGCACCGGGATGGACGGCGCGGCTTCCTTCACCGGCTTGCCGGCCTCGTCGAACATCGCGCGGACGCGACCGAAGTGCGGGCCGGTCAGCAACATGTCGCCCTGCTTGAGCGTGCCGGCGCGAACCAGCACGGTCGCGACGGGGCCCCGGCCCTTCTCGAGGCTCGACTCGACGATCGCGCCCGTCGCCGGCGCGTCGATTGGCGCCTTGAGCTCGAGCACTTCGGCCTGCACCAGCACCGCGTCGAGCAGCGTGTCGATGCCCTGGCCGCTGTGGGCCGAGACGCCGACGAACTGCGTGTCGCCGCCCCAATCTTCCGGAATCACTTCTTCCTTGGACATGCCGGTCTTGACGCGGTCGAGGTCCGACTGCGGCTTGTCCATCTTCGTCACGGCCACCACCATCGGCACCTTGGCCGCCTTGGCGTGCTGGATGGCCTCGCGCGTCTGTGGCATGACGCCGTCGTCGCCGGCGACCACCAGGATGACGATGTCGGTGAGCTTGGCGCCACGGGCGCGCATGCGCGTGAACGCGGCGTGGCCCGGGGTGTCGAGGAACGTGATCGTGCCCTTGCTCGTCTTCACGTTGTACGCGCCGATGTGCTGGGTGATGCCGCCGGCCTCGCCGGCCGCAACGCGGGTCTTGCGAATGTAGTCGAGCAACGAGGTTTTGCCGTGGTCGACGTGGCCCATGACGGTCACGATCGGCGCGCGCGGCGTGGCGGCCGCATCGCTCTTCTCGCCGGCGGCGGCGATCAGCAGGTTGTCCTCGACGTCGCTGGCCTTGGTGGCCTTGACGGTGTGGCCCATCTCCTGGACCGCCAGCGTCGCGGTGTCCTGGTCGATGGACTGGTTGATGGTTGCCATCACGCCCAGGCCCATCAACACCTTGATGACCTCGGTGGCCTTGACTGCCATGCGGTTGGCCAACTCACCGACCGTGATGAACTCCGGCACCTCGACCTCGCGCACGACCGGCGCGGTCGGTTGCACGAATGCGTGTTGCGTATCGACCTGGACCGGCGCCGCGCTCCTGCGGCCGGCGGGGCGCCCACCGCGCGGGCGATGCAGCGACTTGCCCGGCGCGATATGCGGCTGGGTGCGCTGGATACCTTCGCGTTCGTTGCGACGGACCATCGTGGGCTCGACGCGCTTCAGTTCCGCGGAGCGACGCAAATTCTCCTCGGCGCGCTTGCGCGCCGCCTCGCCTTCGGGACGGGCAGGGTCGACGCCGATGCGGGCCGCCTCGGCAGCCTGCTTGCGCAGCTCCTCGTCGGCCTTGCGGCGGGATTCTTCCTCTTCGCGCAGCTTGCGGCCAGCGTCCTCCTGCTGCTTGCGCGCCTCGGCCTCGGCGGCGGCCCGCGCCGTGGCCTCGTGCTCAGCCTGTTCCTTGGCGGCGGCGGCCGCGTCGGCGGCGGATTCCTCACCCTCGACGCCGCGCTTGACGTAAGTGCGGCGCTTGCGCACCTCGATGCTGACCATCTTGGCCGGCGCGCCGCGCCCGCCGCCGAGCCTCAGCTCGCTGGTTTCCTTGCGCTTGAGCGTGATGCGGCGCGGTTCGCTGCCACCCGCGGTGGTGATCCCGGTCTTGCCCAGATGCGTCAGCAACGCGGCCTTGTCGGCCGCAGTGACCGGCGACTTCTCGCTGTCCACGCTGACACCCGCCTGCTTCAGCTGGGTCAGCAGCAGGTCGACCGGAATCTTCAGCTCGGTCGCAAAGTCGTGGACAGTCGTGCTCATGGGGGCGTTATCGTTCCCGAATCAGGCCTGGGCGAACCAGTGGGCGCGGGCGGCCTTGATCAGCGTGGCGGCCTTCGTCTCGTCCATCGTCACTTTCTCGAGCAATTCGTCGGTCGCCAGGTCGGCCAGGTCGTCGCGCGTGAGGATGCCCTGCTCCGCCAGCTTCTGCGCGAGATCGAAATCCATGCCTTCGACCGCCATCAGGTCCTCGGCGGGCTTGGCGTCGCCAGCGTGCTCGGCCTTGGCGATCGCCTTGGTCAGCAGCACGTCGCGCGCGCGCGAGCGCAGCTCCTCGACGATCTCCTCGTCGAAGCCCTCGATCTGCATCAGCTCCTGCGCCGGCACGTAGGCGACTTCCTCGAGCGAGCCGAAGCCTTCCTGTACCAGAACGGTGGCGACTTCCTCGTCGACGCCGAGCTGGTCCATGAACAGCTTGAGTGTGCCCTCGCTCTCCTGCTGCTGGCGCGTGGCGGCGTCGGCCGCCGTCATGACGTTCAGCACCCAGCCGGTCAGCTCGGACGCGAGGCGCACGTTCTGGCCGCCGCGGCCGATGGC
>JBOICR010000233.1:0-1818 GCA_050740195.1 Nevskiaceae bacterium
ACGGAGGCCAGCGCCTCGATCAACGGCACGCCGTGCGGTTTGAGCAGGACGGCTTTCAGCGGCTCGCCGCCGACGTAGGCGGTCGGCGTCGTCATGTTCACCACCTCGCCCGCGGTACGAATCGCCAGCAGCCGGCCGAATGGCACGGCGGCGGCATGGTTCCGCAGCGTCAGCCGCCAGCCGTAGGCTTCCAGCAGATACATCAGCAACGACGGCAGCAGAATGGCCAGGAGCGCCAGCGGCCCGACGCCGCCGATGGCCGACAAAATGTTTGCGGGCCCGATGTGCCAGATCAACCCGGCGAAGGTCAGCAGACCGATGAGAAGAAGAATGAGCCTAAGCACGCCGGCCTAGTTCACCAGAATGCTCAAAATGGCCGTCGTTGCACCCGCCCGCCCCAGGCGCGCCAAGACGCGCCCCTTCCCGAAGCGCGGCCGCAAGGAGCGAGGGCCCTGAGACGTACCCTTTGCGGTACGTTGAAGGGTTCGAGCGACTGAGAACAAAGTTGGAAGCCATTTTCAGCATCCTGTTAAGCACGGGCAAGAGCTGATGGGCGTATCATCCAGGCCAGCGCAATCCAGAAGGCGTTCGACCCGATCGCCGTCATCCAGAGGAACCAGCTCAGCTTGCCGATCGCGGCGAAGAACAGCAGGATCACCGAAAAATCTCGGCTGGCCATGTTCTTGAGAACGAATTCGACGCGGGCGGCCTGTTTGGGATGACTCCACCCCTGCCGCTTCCCGATCGCCCTGGCCCGCGTCACCAGCCAGAGGGCCATGATGTTGGCGAACACCGCCGCTCCACCCAGCGCGAGCGGCAGCCAGGGCCGGACCGCCGCGCTCTGCCAGCCGCCCTGCGCAACGAACGACCCCCAGCCGATGCCGGCAAAGATCGCCATGTGCACGACATTGTCCGTCATGATGTCCAGTTGCTCGCCAAGGGGTGACTCCGTAAAGGTCAGCCGCGCCACTTCGCCGTCGCAGCAATCCACGACCGCCGCCAGCTGGAACAGCAGCGCGCCGACAATACCCGCTGCGTAACTCCCCTTCGAAAAAGCCACCGCGGCAAATAGGCCGATGGCCGTGGCCACCATCGTCACCGCATTGGGCGAGAATCTCAGCGCCAGGAACACCCGGCTCAGCAGCGCCGAGATCGCGCGGTTGAAATAGGTGTCCACGAGGCCTTCGTACTGGCCGCGCAACGATTGAAAGAGCATCCGCTCGGCGGCTTTCGCCGCAGCGGCATCATGCACATGCAGGCACCAGTAGGACGACTGCGAGGAGGTTTCCACGGCTGTCACGTGGCCGTTGGCCTGCGCGCGGCCCAGCAAGGCGCGAATCGGCGGGCCTTCCCCCTTGATCGGCGACGACACGCGCATCAGGCCGGGCGGCAACACGGCGATTTCCGTGGCGCGGCCGTCGCAGACCACCGTCAGCGCCTTCTGTTCGGCTTCCGCTTCACGCCTCAACGCCTCGATCAGCTGCCGGGCCATCACCATCTGCGCGCCGACGATCAGGCAGGCGCCGCTCACCTCGTGGGCCAGCGCCTCCCACGTTCGATGGTCATCCGGAGGAAATTCCCGCACCGGACGCCAGCGCAGCGCAACCGTCACCCGCGGATCGTGTTGCAGCAGCCGCTTGAGTTCCGGCTCCTCCGGGCCTGCCAGGACCACGATATCCTGCACGCCGGCGCGCTGCAGCGTGAGCACCGTCCGCACGAACAGCGGAAGCCCTCCCACGACGGTCAACGGACTGGCATCACCGGCGCTCTCCGCCGGCCGGCCGAACACGCCGGCGGCCGTGACAATTACTGCGGTCC
>JBOICR010000234.1:0-4595 GCA_050740195.1 Nevskiaceae bacterium
AGGCCGCGGCGTTCGGCCAGCGCCAGCACCGCCATCGCCTCGGGGTCCTTGCCGATCTGCAGCAACATCCCGGACAGCTGCCGGAAGTAATCCGGCTTGACCGGATTGAGCGCGACCAGGTGGACCAGGACCTCGGCGCAGCGCGGGAGCTCTTTCAGCTCGTAGTGCAGCGCCAGCTTCAGCTGCAGCCACGATTCCTTCGGTGCCTTGGCCTTGACGATCGCGAGGTCCGCCTGCTTCAGCGAGTCGCGCCACTGCTTCTTCTCGGCATACACGCTGGCCAGCAGGATGTGGGCGTCGGGATTCGGGTTGCACGACTCGGCGAGATAGGCGTTCAGCCTCTGCATGCCCTGCTCGGCCTTGTCGTCGGAGATGTAGAGCTGGGCGATGTTGAACATCAGCGCCTCGTGGATCGCCTGCGGCAGCGAGTTCGTCGCCACCGCCTGCTCGAAGGCCTTGACCGCCAGCATCTCGCGATTCGTGGAGGCGTACACGTAACCGAGCGTCTGCTGGATGATGCCCTTCTCGTACTCGCTGCGCCCGCTGTCCGCCAGCATCTCGGCCAGCGTCTTTTCGGCTTCGGGGTACTGGTTCTTGGCGATCTGCTGCATGGTCCGTTCGAGGCGCCGGAACGTCCCCTCGGTGAGCGCGCCCGCGCTCCGGCGCGGCGGCTTTTTCGCCTCGCACGCCTTCTGCTGCGCCTGGAGCTCCTGAGGCGTCGGCGCGCCGCTGAATTTCAGGCTACCGGACAGGTCCACATCCTGGCTGAAGGCCGGCAGGGCCAGCAGGCAGGCGCCCAGGGCCGCGACGAGCGTCGAAACGCGCATGGAAGTGCTCACTTTTCGTCCTCCTCCATGTTGAAGTCGATCTGCTGCCTGCCGCGCGACTCCATGGCCTTGCCGTCCTCGACCTTGGGCCGGAACTTCCATTTCATGATCGCCTGCATCGCCGCGGCCTCAAAGATGCCGCGCGGCTGCGCCTGGATCGGCCTGGCCGACTTCACTGTGCCGTCCGGGTTGACGACGACATCGAAGACGACGAAGCCGGCGATGCCGTCGCGCAGCGCCTGCCGCGGATACTGCGGCTGGATGCGCACCATCGGGATCAGGTCGGAATAGCCCGACATGTCGCCCTGCGGGCCCAGGAACGGCCCGCCGCTGATGTTGGTCGGCAGGTTCAGCTTCGGCATCGCAAACGGCATCGGCGGCGCGTCGGGCGGCGGCGTCTCGACCTTCATCTTCGGCGGCGGCGGCGGATCCTTCGGCGGCGGCGGCTTCACCGGCTTTTGGCGCTCGCGCTCCTTCAACTCGGAGTCCTTTTTGATCCGCACGAAATCCACGGTCGCCAGCGTCGGCCCCGACTCGGCGGCGTACTTGCCGCCGGCAATCAGCAGGTGCATGGACCAGAACATGGCGAAGGCCACGCCCAGCCCGTAGAGAGTCGGGCGGAAGAAGCGTTGATCGATCACGGCGGCCATGGCTCAGCTCGATGGCGCGGCGGCGATGGAGACCGTCTGGACACCGGCCAGGCGCACCTGGTCCATGACCTGCGTCAGCAGGCCGGTCTGCGAGTCCTTGTCGGCGATGATGACGACGGTGTCCTCGGGGCGCTCGATGTGGAAGCGCTCGATGATCGCACGCACGTCGCGCAGTTCGACCTGCTTGCGGTCGAGCCAGATGTCGCCGTTCGGGCGTATGGCAATCAGGATGTTGCCGTTGCGGTTGTACTCGGCGGTCTCGGCCTCCGGACGCGTCACCTGCGTGCCGGCTTCCTTGATGAACGACGTGGTGATGATGAAGAAGATCAGCAGGTTCAACACGAAATCCAGCATCGGCGCGAGGTCGATGCCGGTGTAACCCGACAGGTCTTCGGTGTGGCGAGCCGGTCTCATCCGCCCCCCGTGGCCGCGATCGAAACGTTCTCGATGCCGCCCTGGCGAACCTGGTCCATGACCTGCACCAGGATGCCGGTCGGCGCCTCCTTCTCCGCGACGACCACCACCGGCGAGTCGGGCGATTCGGCGGCGAAGCGCTCGATGTTGGCGCGCACCGCGCGCAGGTCGATCACGCGGCCCTGGATCCAGATCTCGCCGGTGGCCCTGATCGACACGACGACGGTCTTGACCTTCTTCTGCTGCTGCTGCTGCTGCGGCTTGCTGCTCGGCCGGCTCACCGTGATGCCGACTTCCTTGACGAACACTGCCGTGATGATGAAGAAGATCAGCAGGTTCAGCACGAAATCCAGCATCGGCGCGAGATCGATGCCGGTCTCGCTTTCATCGACGGGCGGACGGTGGTGGCGCAGGCGCATGGGGTTCGATCAGAACGTGAACTTGTCGGACAGCAATTCGGTTTCGTGCTTGGTCTTGTGGGTGAACAGGAATACCGGGTAGATCCCGGATACAGACACCGCCAGGCCCGTCATGGTGCACACCATGGCCTGCGAGACGCCACTGGCCATGGCGCGGGCGTCGGCCGAGCCGCGCGCCGCCATCGAGTCGAACACCTCGAGCATGCCGGTCACGGTGCCGAGCAGGCCCAGCAGCGGGCACAGCGGAACCAGCACGCGCAGGATGCCGAGGTTGGCGTTCATCGCGACGTTCAGGCGCGAGATCATCGCGCGGCGGATCTGGTGCGCGGCCCAGGACTGGTGGTCCTGGCGCGCGCGCCACTGCGCCAGCATGGCCTGCGCTTCGACCGGCAGCTTGTTCTTGAAGAAGTACCAGCGCTCGATCGTGATCGTCCACATCAGCACGCACGACAGGAAGATCCACTCGACCGCCACGCCGCCGGACTCGACGAGGTCGGCGACGGCGTTGAACGGAGCCAGCAGGAAGTCGATCATGAACGGGCTCGCGCCGCGCCCCTCAGCGCTTCAGGCCCTTCTGCCGCTCGAGGCGCTCGGCCAGCAGGCCGGTGCTCTGCTCGTCGAGGATCTGCACGATCGCGCGCGAGCGGGCGCGCAGCGCGGCGTTGGCGAACAGCAGCGGCACGGCGATGCCCAGGCCGAGCACGGTCGCGATCATGGCCTGGCCGATACCTTTCGCCATCAGCTTCGGATCGCCCGAGCCGGATTCGGTGATGCTCTGGAAGGTGATGATCATGCCGATCACCGTGCCGACGAGGCCGAGCAACGGCCCGGCGGCGACCGCCAGGCTCAGGAACGACTGGTAGCGCTCCAGCTTGGGGACTTCGCGCAACACCGCCTCGGAAATCCGCAACTCGACGACCTCGGCGTTCTCCTCGATCTTCGCAGCGTCGCCCTTGAACGCCGACAGCACGCGGCCGAGCGCGTTGTCCGGTGTCGGGCGGTCGGTATTCGCCAGCTGGCGCTTCACCGCTCCGCCTTCGCGCATCAGGAACAGGAATTGCAGCACGGCCAGGATCGCGCCGATCACGCCGACCACAATAATGACGTAACCGACGAACTCGCCCTGGTGGATGCGCTCCATCAACGTCGGACGCTGCACGACCAGCGCCAGCAGCGCGCCGCGCGCCGGGTCGACGACCATCTCGTCGTAGCCGCCGGACGCCTCGGCGTAATCGTCCGCCAGACCCGGATACGGCGAATCCGGTTGGCGCGTGAACACGGTCAGCTCGTACTGGCTCGGCAGATAGTTCAGGAACGCGTCCCCCTCCATCGCGATGTACGGCCCGATGCGCACAACCTCGGTGGTGCGCGGCTCGCCATCCGGCTCGACGATCCTGGCCTGGAACTTCACGTTACGACCGGTCTCGGTCATCTCGCGCTGCATCTCGAACCACAGCTTCTCGAGCTTGTCGATCGACGGCAGCGCCTTGGACGCGGCCAGCTCGGCGACGAACAGCTCGCGCTTCGGGTACTGGGCCGAAATGATCGAGTTGTAGATCACGCTCTGCACGTCGCCCGCGACGATGCGGACCACGCCGAACAGCTCGCCGAGGTTGCCACCCTTGGCTTCCAGGATCGCCTTCTGATCGGTCAGCTTCTTTTCGTTGGCTTCCCATTGCGCGCCGAGCACCTTGCTGCGGTTCTCCTGCGCGGCGTGTTCGGCCTTGGCCTGCGCCAGCAGCTGCGACTGGCGATTGCGGTCGGCCACGAACTGCTGCTCGCGCGCGGCGTTCTGCTGTGCCTCCGCCTGGCGGGCGTTGCGCGTCTGCTCGAGGAGCTCCTGCAGCGTCTGCGCGGCATTGACTGGCGGTGTCGGCGGCACGGCGGGCTTCGCCGCTTCCTGCGCGATGACCGAGGCGGCGCCGAGGCCGGCCGCGACGAGACCGAAGGCCGCGAGGCGGTTGATCAGGGTGCGCTTGTTCATTATTGGGTCTCCTGCGCAGCGGCGGCTTCCGGAGCACGCACCGGCACGATCATCAGGTCAGGGGCGGTCACTTTGCGCGCCACTTTGATGGCGCGCTCGATGTCGTCGGCATAGCTGTCGTCGCGGACCCAGGCCTTCTGGTCCTGGTCCCAATACCCGGTCTCGTCGCCGTCGAGCGTCTGGTAGACCAGCGCGGTGCGGCCGACCCGCAGGAAGTTGACCGTGCGCGGCTCGCCTTCGCCCCCCGCGAGCTTGCCTTCGGTCGCGTCGGTCGTGCGCCCGTACTCCATCTCGATCGTGT
>JBOICR010000235.1:0-10639 GCA_050740195.1 Nevskiaceae bacterium
CTCGAGGCGATCGTGAAGACCTCCGGCAAGACCGGCCTGCACGTGTTCGTGCCGATCAAGCGCACGATCGACTTCGACGCCGCGCGCCACGTGTCGGAGCTGGTCGGCCGCCACCTGCTGAAGCTGCATCCGAAGGACATCACGATGGACTGGGCCGTGCCAAAGCGCACCGGCAAGATTTTCATGGACTACAACATGAACGTGCGCGGCAAGACGCTGAACGTGGCTTACTCGCCGCGCGGCGCGCCGGGCGCGCCGGTGTCGATGCCGCTGACCTGGGATGAACTGGCCAAAGCTCACCCGCTCGACTTCCGCATCACCAATGCGCCGGCGCGCCTCGCGCGCACGGGCGACCTCTGGTCCGATGCGTTGACGCGCAAGCAGAGCCTGGAAAAAACCTTTTTTGGCGGCTGACCGCAACCGGCTGCGTCCGGCGCCGGGCAGGAGCACAATGTCTGGGAGTGGCTCGCCGCGACTTCATGGATTACACTACGAAGTCTTGGTAACACGCTGAAACATCAGAAGTTTTAGTTCGGAGACTTCCATGGCTGCGCGTTCGATTGCATCGCTGACGGTCTCGTTCGGGCTGGTGTCGATTCCAGTGAAATTGTTTTCGGCCACCGAAGCGAGCCGCCAGATCTCGTTCAACCTGCTGCACAAGGACTGCGGCTCGCGGCTGCGCCAGCAGTACTTCTGCGCCAGGGAAGACGTGCCGGTCGGCCGCGACCAGATGGTCAAGGGCTACGAGTTCGCCAAGGTCCAGTACGTGATGTTCTCTCCGGACGAACTGAAGGCGATGGAAGAGGCCGGCACGCACATGGCCGAGATCGTCGAGTTCGTGCCGCTCTCGGCCGTCGATCCCGTCTACTTCGACAAGGCCTACTACATCGGGCCCGACAAGGGCGGCGCCAAGCCGTACGCGCTGCTGCAGAAGGCGATGCTCGAGTCCGAGCGCTGCGCGATCGGCCACTGGGCCGCGCGCGGCAAGTCGTACATCGTGATGATTCGGCCGGTGGCCAACGGCCTGGTCATGCAGCAACTGCTGTACGCCGACGAAGTGCGCTCGATTGGCGAGATCGACATCCCGAAGCTCGAGGTCAAGGAAACCGAACTCAAGCTCGCCCACAAGCTGATCGAGCAGCAGTCCAGCGACAAGTTCAACCCGGCCGACTACAAGGACGAGGTGCGGGCACGCATCGAGAAGGCGATCGAGAAGAAGGTCGAGGGCCAGGAGATCACGCTGGCCGACGAACCCGCCGGCGAAGCGAAAGTCGTGGACCTGATGGAAGCGCTGCGCGCCAGCCTCGAGCGCACCGGCGAGCGCAAGCCGGCCAAGCGTGCCGAAGTCACCGAGCTCGCGACGCGCAGGAAGAAGAAGAACTCCTGAGCCGTCGGATGCCCGCCTACGCGGGCATGACAAAATAAGCCATGCACTCGTATGGCGTCGCCGACGTCGAAAAACTGCTGCGCCTGCCGCGCAGCACGATCCGCGCGCTGATCAAGGCCGGCTTCGTCGCGCCGGCGCGCGGCCCGCGCAACGCCTGGCGCTTCTCGTTCCAGGACCTGATCGTGCTGCGCACCGCGCAAGCGCTGGCGGCCGCCAGCGTGCCGGCCAAACGCATCACGCGTGCGCTGAAAGCCCTGCGCCGGCAGCTGCCCGACACCATGCCGCTGTCGGGCCTGTCGATCGGCGCGGTCGGCGACCAGGTCGTGGTGCGCGACGGCGGCGGACAGCGGCGCGCGGATTCCGGCCAGTACCTGCTGGCGTTCGAGGGCAATCCGGAGAGCGGCGCGCTGTCGGTGGTCGAGCGGCCGCAGCCGCCGCGCCCGGCGCAGGCACTGAACTGGTACGAGCAGGCGGTCGTGCTCGAGGCGACCGACGCCGAAGCGGCGATCGAGGCTTACCAGAAGGCCATCGAAGCCGAGCCCGCGCGGCTCGACGCCCGCATCAACCTCGGCCGGCTGCTGCACGAGACCGGCAAGGGTGCGCGCGCCGAGCGCGCGTACCGCGACGCGCTGCAGGCGTGCGGCGCCGAGGCCACCCTGCTCTACAACCTCGCCGTGCTGCTCGAAGACCTGGGCCGCCGGCTCGACGCGCTGGAAACCTACAAGACGGCGCTGCGCGCCGATCCGTCATTGACCGACGCGCACTACAACCTGGCGCTACTGTACGAGAAGCTGAAGCGCCCGCGCGATGCGCTGCGCCACATGGCGCAGTACCGGCGCCTCACCGCGGCGCAGTCGCGCTGAACGCACGGCGGCAAAACGCGGACGCCGCAACGTTGGCGCTGCCCCGGGCCGGCGCGATGATGTCCGCCTTACCGGAGAACCGTCATGCTCAAGAAAATCCTCGTCGGCGCGGCCGTGCTGGCCGCGGTCGGCTTTGGCGGCTGGTACGCCTACCTGTACTCGCTCGGCCTCTACGCCACGGCGCCGGTCTACCAGACCTCGCGCGGCGCCCTCGACGGCAACGACCCGGTGGCGTACTTCACAACCGGTGCCCCGGCCGAAGGCAAGGCCGAGTTCACCCACGAGTGGAACGGCGCGACGTGGCACTTCGCCAGCGCCGAGAACCTCGCTGCGTTCCGGCAGGCGCCGGAGAAATACGCGCCGCAATTCGGCGGCTACTGCGCCTATGCCGTCGCCAACAACTACACGGCGAAGACCGCGCCGGAGGCCTGGCACATCGAGGACGGCAAGCTGTACCTGAACTTCGACCCGTCGGTGCGCGAGCGGTGGCTCACCCGCAAGGCCGAGTTCATCGCAGCCGGCGAGCGCAACTGGCCGGCCGTCATCCGGGACTGACCGGGCGCCACTGGCGCCGCTAGGCCCGGCTGCGCTCCCGCTCGCGGTGCGCGGCTTCCGCAGGCACGCCCGGCGACGCGGCGTCCGGCGCCGCAATCGCGCGCGGGAACACCGAGAAGTGCCGCGGCCGCACGCGGATGCGCTGGTTCGCGACGTAACCGCCCGCCTCGGGGCTGGTGTGCGGCATCTCGAGCTCGATCATGGCGCCGCCGGCGTCGAGCCGCGCGAACAGGCGCACCACCGGCCCCGCACGCTGCACGTCGACGATCCGCGCCGGAACGCCGAGCCGCTCGGACACCACGATCTGCAGTTCGGCCGGACGCACGTAAACGTCGACCGGACCCGACGGGTGGATGCTCTGCGTGTCGATCGGCTGCGGATCGCCGTCGATCGTGACCTTGCGGCCGTCGACACGCCCCGGGAACACGTTCGGCGTGCCGAGGAAGTCGAACACGAACGGCGTCGCCGGATGGTCGTAGACCTCGTCGGTCGTCCCGATCTGCTCGATGCGGCCGCGGTTCATGATGACGACGCGGTCGGCCAGCTCGAGCGCCTCCTCCTGGTCGTGCGTCACGAACACCGTGGTGTAGCCGGTCTTCAGGTGCAGCTCGCGCAGCCAGCGGCGCAGGTCCTTGCGCACCTTGGCGTCGAGCGCGCCGAACGGCTCGTCGAGCAGCAGCACGCGCGGCTCGATCGCCAGCGCGCGCGCCAGCGCCACGCGCTGCTTCTGGCCGCCGGACAGTTGGTGCGGGAAGCGCCCGGCCAGCCCGCCGAGCTGCACCAGCTCCAGCAGCTCGCCGGCGCGCCGGCGGATCTCGGCCGCGGCGGGCCGCTCGCGCCGCGAGCGCACCGTCAGGCCGAAGGCGACGTTGTCGAGCACCGTCAGGTGCTTGAACAGCGCGTAGTGCTGGAACACGAAGCCGACGCGACGCTCGCGCACCGGCTTGCCGGCCATGTTCTCGCCGCCGAACAGGATGGCGCCGTAGTCCGGGAACTCGAGGCCCGCCAGCACGCGCAGCAGCGTGGTCTTGCCGGAGCCCGAGGGCCCGAGCAGCGCCAGCAGCTCGCCGGAGCGGATGTCGAGGTTGACGTCGACCAGCGCCGGGAAGTCCGAGAAGCTCTTGTGCGTGCTGCGAACCTGGATGTCCATGTGAGTTTCGGGATCAGTGCCGGTGGGATGCGGCGAGCGCATCGCCGTAGCGGTGCTCGAGGATTGCCTTCGCCACCAGCGTCACCAGCGCCAGCGCCGCCAGCAGCGATGCCACTGCGAACGCGGCCGCGAAGTTGTATTCGTTGTAGAGGATCTCGACGTGCAGCGGCATGGTGTTGGTCTCGCCGCGGATGTGGCCCGACACCACCGACACCGCGCCGAACTCGCCCATCGCCCGCGCGTTGCACAGCAGGACGCCGTAGAGCAGGCCCCACTTGATGTTCGGCAGCGTCACGCGCCAGAACGCCTGCCAGCCGGTGGCGCCGAGCGACAGCGCGGCCTCCTCGTGCTCGTTGCCTTGCGCCTGCATCAGCGGGATCAGTTCGCGCGCGACGAACGGGAACGTCACGAACACCGTCGCCAGCACGATGCCGGGCACGGCGAAGATCACCTGCAGGTCGTGCGCGGCCAGCCACGGGCCGGCCCAGCCCTGCGCGCCGAAGATCAGCACGTAGACCAGGCCGGCGACCACCGGCGACACCGAGAACGGCAGATCGATCAGCGTGGTCAGGAAGGCCTTGCCGCGGAATTCGAACTTGGCGATGGCCCAGGCCGCGGCCACGCCGAACACGAGGTTCAGCGGCACGGCGATCGCCGCAGTCAGCAGCGTCAGCCGGATCGCCGCGAGCGCGTCGGGATCCTTCAGCGATTCGACGTAGGTGCCGACGCCCTGGCGCAGCGCCTCGGTGAACACCGCCACCAGCGGCAGCAGCAGGAACCCCGCGAGGAACAGCAGCGCGCTCGCCGTCAGCAGCCAACGCACCCAGGGCTGCTCGGTGATGACGGCATTGCGCTCGAGCAGCGGCTCGAACGGCAGCTTTGGCGGATCGAGCAGCGAATGGTCGATGCGGTCGGTCATCCGGCTGTCCCCTGCAGGATCGGATGGGCCGTGTCCTGGCGCGGTGCCGCCGGGGCCGCGTTGCGGCGCACGCGCACCTGCAGCGTGTTGATCAGCAACAGCAGCACGAACGACAGCACCAGCATCGCGGCCGCGATGGCAGTGGCGCCGGCGTAATCGAATTCTTCGAGCTTGATGATGATCAGCAAGGGCGCGATCTCGGAGACCTGCGGAATGTTGGCGGAGATGAAGATGATCGAGCCGTATTCGCCGACGCCGCGCGCGAACGCCAGCGCGAAGCCGGTGAGCAGCGCCGGCAGCACTGCCGGCAGGATCACGCGCGTCACCGTCTGCCAGCGGCTGGCGCCGAGCGACGCCGCGGCTTCCTCCAGCTCCTTCTCGGCGTCGCGCAGCACCGGCTCGACCGTCCGCACCACGAATGGCAGGCCGATGAAGGTCAGCGCCACGATGATGCCGGCGGGCGCGAACGCGATCTGGATGCCGTGCGGCTCGAGGAACTGGCCGACCCAGCCGTTGCCCGAATACAGCGCGGTCAGCGCGATACCGGCCACGGCCGTCGGCAGCGCGAACGGCAGGTCGATCATCGCGTCGAACATGCGCTTGCCCGGGAACTCGTAGCGCACGAACACCCAGGCCACCAGCATGCCGAACACCGCGTTCAGCGCCGCCGCGGCGAGCGCAGTGCCGAACGACAATTCCAGCGCCGCCAGCACGCGCGGCGAGGACAGCGCCTGCCACAGCCCGTCGGCGCCGAGCCCCGCGGCCTTGACGAACACGCCGGCCAGCGGGATCAGTACCAGCAGGCTCAGGTACGCGAGCGTGTAGCCGAGCGTGAGCCCGAAGCCCGGAATAGGCGAAATGGTGGTCTGTCCCCGGTTTCGGCTAGGGCGCATGGATCTGGTCGAAGGTGCCGCCTTCGCCGAAGTGCGTCGGCTGCGCCCTGGCCCAGCCGCCGAAGTCGGCGATCGTCGCCAGTTCGAGCCTCGGGAACTTCGCGGCGTACTTCGCAGCAACTAGGGGATTCACCGGGCGATAGTGGTTCTTCGCGATCAGCTCCTGGCCTTCATCGCTGTACAGGAACTGCACGTACGCCTCCGCCACCTTGCGGGTTCCCTTGCGATCCACGACTTGATCGACCACAGCCACCGGCGGCTCGGCCAGGATCGACACGGACGGCGCGACGATCTCGAACTTGCCGGCGCCAAACTCCTCCAGCGACAGGAACGCCTCGTTCTCCCACGCGACCAGCACGTCGCCGATGCCGCGCTGCGCGAACGTCGTGGTCGAGCCGCGCGCGCCGGTGTCGAGCACCGGCGTGTTGCGGTACAGCGCCTTGACGAAGGCGCGCGCCCTGGCGTCGTCGTTGCCGTTGGCCTTCAGCCCGTACGCGTACGCCGCCAGGTAGTTCCAGCGCGCGCCGCCCGAGGTTTTCGGGTTCGGCGTGACCACCGCGACCCCTGGCCGCACCAGGTCGGGCCAGTCCTTGATGCCCTTCGGATTGCCCTTGCGCACCAGGAACACGATGGTCGAGGTGTACGGCGACGAGTTGTGCGGCAGGCGCTTCTGCCAGTCGCTGGCGATGACGCGCGACTTCTGCGCGATTGCGTCGATGTCGCCGGCCAGCGCCAGCGTGACGACGTCCGCCTTCAGGCCGTCGATCACCGAGCGCGCCTGCTTGCCAGAGCCGCCATGCGACTGCTTGATGACGACGTCCTGGCCGGTCTCGGCCTTCCAGCGCGCGGCGAACGCCGCGTTGACGTCCCGGTACAGCTCGCGCGTGGGGTCGTACGAGACGTTCAGCAGCTCGGCCGGGGCCGCAGCCGCGGCCAGCGGCAGCGACAGCAGGGCCGCGAGTGCAAATCGTTTCACTGGATGGCTCAGAACGAGACCTGCAGCCGCGTCAGCAGCAGTTTCTCGTCCAGCCGGTCGCCAGCGGCGGCACCGCCGTCGAACGAGCTGTCCTCGTAGTCGAGCGAGATGCGCGCGTTGCCGGTGACGTACCAGTTGAGCGCGATGCCGTTGGTGCTGACCTTGCTCACCGCCGTCGCCGGGTTGGCGTAGGCCGGGAACACGCCGTCATCGATGTCGAGCTCGCCGGCGCGGACCGAGACCTCGAAGGCGCCCCAGCCCGGCGCGCCGACGGCGTAGGGCGTGCTCGGCTTGGTGCCTTTGTAGAACGCGTCCTCGCCAGTCAACAGGTAGCTCGCGGCCACTTGCCACGCCTTGTGCTCGAAAGTATCGGCGACATTGTTGATCGACACCTCCTGCTCCGAGCTCATCTGCTCGGCCAGCAGGCCGAAACTGCCGCGGTAGAAATACAGCTGCGGGCTCAGGCGGCGGTGCTCGCCGGCCGCGACCACCGTGGTCGCGAGTGTCGGCGCCGACGTGCTGGTGCGGTACGAGAAGACCGTCGCCTGCCCGGGGCTGCGGTAGCGCGGCAGCGTGTTGTTGAAGTTGGCCGAAGCCGCGTTGAACGCGGACGAGCCGGGCGCCGGCGCGACGGCCGGTGGTGCCGGGCTCAGCTTGGTGCCCTGCGTCATCGCGATGCCGAAGCCGAGGCCGCGGAAGAAGCCGGGTTCGTTCTTCAGCGGCTCGAGGAACAGGCGCGCGGCGACTTCCTTGTGGTTGTCGGTGTCGCTGGAAATGGCGTCGCGCCCGTCGGGCGTGCCGTTGCCGAACGAGATGGCGTAGGTCGTCGTGCCGGCGAGCACCTCGCCGAGCAATTGCACGCCGACGTCGCGGCCCGCGCCGACTTCGGTCGGCAGGCCGCGCTCGACGAACACCATCGCCGGCGTGCCCTGCAGGTATTCCAGCCCCAGCGGCGTCTTGAACTTGCCGAAGCGCAGCGCCGCGGCCGGATGGAACCGCAGCTCGCCGTAGACGTCCGACGTCGTCGCCGAATCGCCCGCGAACTGCGGCTGCAGGCGGAAGAACGCGAACTTGTTGAGCGACAGCTCGAAGGCCGGCTCGAGCCGGCGCAGCAGGAACGTGTCGACCAGGGTCTGCTGGTCGTCGGCGAAGAAACGGGCGTCGGCCTGCAGCAGGCCGCGGAACTTGAACTCGAAGCTGCCGTCGGCGCTCTTGAAGCCGAAGCCCTTCTCCCCGGCGCTGACCACCGGCGTGGCCTTTTCCTGCTCGAGCTTGCGCTCGATGACCTTGACGCGCTCATCGAGGTCGGTTTGGGCTGCCGCGGGGCTGGAGCCGAATGCAGCGAAGGTCGCCGCGGCGGCGACGGCCACCGTGAAGGTCTTCACGTTGTGCTCCTCCCTGGAACCAAGGATCGCAGAGTACGGGGCTGCGGTTATACCCGTAAAATAATAAATAACGCACTGATTATGTCCATAAAGGCATAACGCGCCGGGGATCGATTGCCGGCGCTTGCTACACTTCGCGCCGTTTTCGCCCCCGGTGACCCCGTGAGTCCGCTGCCGCTGCTGAGCCTGTTCGCCACCGCCAGCCGCGGCCTCGAGCCGCTGCTGGCCAGGGAGCTGGCAGCGCTCGGCGCGCAGTCGGTGAAGGAACAGGGCGGCGGCGTCGCATTCGAGGGTGACCTCGCTGTCGCCTATCGCGCGTGCCTGTGGTCCCACCTGGCCAGCCGCATCCTGCTGCCGCTGACGCGCTTCCCGCTGGCGGACGCCGAGACGCTCTACCAGGGCGCCCGCGCAATCGATTGGACGGATGTCTTCGACATCAAGACGACGTTCGCGATCGAAGTCGCCGGGCGCTCGGCCGCGGTGACGCACACGCATTACGCGGGCCTCAAGGTGAAGGATGCGATCGCCGACGCTTTCCGCGGCAAGACCGGCAAGCGTCCCGACGTGGACACCGAGAACGCGCAGATCCGCGTGCACCTTCACCTGGACAAGGATGAGGCGCAGCTCGCGCTGGACCTCTCCGGTGAGAGCCTGCACCGCCGCGGCTATCGCCGCGCCGGCGCACAGGCACCGCTCAAGGAAAACCTCGCCGCCGCCATCCTGATGCGCTGCGACTGGCCGGCGCTGGCCGCGCAGGGCGCGCCCCTGCTCGACCCGATGTGCGGCGCCGGCACGCTGGTGCTGGAGGCCGCGCTGATGGCGGCCGACGTCGCGCCGGGGCTCGCGCGCGCGCGGTTCGGCTTCGAGCGCTGGCTCGACCACCAGCCCAAGGTGTGGCGCGAGTTGCAGGAGGAAGCCGAGGCGCGCGCGAAGGCCGGTCGCGCACGCGAGCTGCCGCTGTTGACCGGTTACGACCTCGACACCGCCGCGATCCGCGCGGCGCGCGACAACGCCCAGCGCGCCGGATTCGCCGACCGGGTCAGCTTCGCGGCGCAGGACCTGTCGGAGGCGCGCCCGCCGAATCCGCTGAGCGGGCTGGTCGTCACCAACCCGCCGTACGGCGAGCGCATGGGAGCCGAAGCCGAGGTCATCAAGCTCCACAGCCTGCTCGGCGCGACGCTGAAGGAACACTTCGGCGGCTGGCAGGCCGCCGTGTTCACCGGCCGGCCGGATCTCGGCCCGCGCATCGGCCTGCGCGCGCACGACACCTTCTCGATGTACAACGGCCCGCTGCCCTGCAAGCTGCTGCGCTTCGAAGTGCCCGGCGCCGCCAGCACCGCGGCGAAGCCGGGCGGCGCGGACTTCGCCAATCGCCTGGGCAAGAACCTGAAACACCTGGCCAAGTGGGCGCGGCGCGCTGGCGTGTCCTGCTACCGGCTGTACGACGCGGATCTGCCGGACTATGCCGTGGCGGTGGATGTCTATGAAACGGTAGCGGCCATGGGCCGCTCCCACGTGCGGCATGTGCACGTGCAGGAATACGCGGCGCCCAAGACCATCGACCCGATCAAGGCCGAGAAACGCCTGCGCGATGCGCTGACGCACACGCGCGAGTTGCTCGAGGTGCCGGCGTCGAACCTGCACTACAAGCTGCGCCGCTCGCAGAAACCCGGCGCGCAATACGGCCGCCAGGCCGAGACCGGCACGTTTCACGAGATCGACGAGCACGGCTGCAGGCTGCTGGTGAACTTCGACGACTACCTCGACACCGGGCTGTTCCTCGACCACCGCGCGCTGCGCCGGCGCCTGCAAGCCGAGGCCGCCGGCAAGCGCTTCCTCAACCTGTTCTGCTACACCGGCAGCGCGACCGTGCACGCCGTGCGCGGCGGCGCGACGCATACGCTGTCGATCGACATGTCGAACACCTACCTCGACTGGGCGCGGCGCAACCTGGCGCTGAACGGGGTGAAGGCAGAGGCCTTCGACCATCCGCCGCGGCATTTCCCGGATCACGCGCTGCTGCGCGCCGACTGCCTGAAGTGGCTCAACACGCAGGATGAAGTCCATGCGCGCACGCGCGACCGGCTGCAGTTCGACCTGATCCTGTGCGATCCGCCGACCTTCTCGCACTCGAAGAAGATGGAGGGCGTGCTCGACGTCCAGCGCGACCACGCCGCGCTGCTGCGCCAGTGCATGGCGCTGCTGGCGCCCGGCGGCGTGCTGTATTTTTCCTGCAATCGGCGCGGGTTCAAGCTCGACCCGGCGCTCGCGCAGGAATTCACCGTCGCCGATATCACGGTCCAGACGCTGGACGAGGACTTCAAGCGGCCGCCGCCGGCGCACAAGGCCTGGCGCATCACGCGCCGCCCCGGTTGAGCGACGTCAGGCCTTGGGCAGCGTGACGCCCTTCTGGCCCTGGTACTTGCCGCCGCGGTCCTTGTAGGACGTCTCGCAGACCTCGTCGGACTCGAGGAACAGCATCTGCGCCACGCCCTCGTTGGCGTAGATCTT
>JBOICR010000236.1:0-6412 GCA_050740195.1 Nevskiaceae bacterium
GTCGTGGGCTTGGCGAAGCGAACTCAAGCGCAGCCGAGCGGAGCCCCGAGCGCAGCGAGGGGTCGCCGCGCCATGGCGAGCCGAGACTTGGCGAGGCGAGTTAGCGCGGCGACGAGGCGAGCCATTCGCGGAGACAAGCCCACGACCCGCTCCTTCGAGCGAGTCAGGCCCGCGACCCGGCCCTTCGAGCCGGGCACGCTGGGCGACAGCTTATTTCTGCATAATCGCGTCGCGACGCGCCTTGAACTCCGAGCCGGCCTTCCACTGCGGCCACTGATCGGTCGACGCGACGTCGATCCCGACCCTCAGCAACAGCTGGATCTCCTGCACCGCGCCGTCCGGGGTCCAGTCGGCCGAGATCTCGTCGGACACCTTGTGGTAGTTCTTCGCGGTGTACTCGTCGCTCTTGGCGCGGCCCCAGCCAGCCGGCCGGCCGACGTAGTCCTCGCCGCTGTGCTGATACAGCGCCGGCACCCCGACTTTGGCGAATTCGAAGTGGTCCGAGCGGTAGTAGTAGCCCTTCTCGGGCTGCTGTTCCGCCACCAGCACGCGACCCTGCGCCTGCACCTGCGCGGCCAGCGTGTCTTCGAGCGTGGACTGCCCTTTGCCGACGACGGCGACGTCGTTGGTGCGCCCGAGGATCTCGATCCCGTCCATGTTGATGTTGGCCACCGTTCGGGTCAGCGGATAGAGCGGGTGCGCGGCGTACCACTTGCTGCCGAGCAGGCCCTTTTCTTCGGCAGTCACCGCCAGGAACAGCACCGAGCGCCGCGGCGGCGCCGGCAACCTGGTGTACGCCTCGGCCAGTTCGAGCAGCGCGGCGGTGCCGGTCGCGTTGTCGAACGCGCCGTTGAAGATCTGGTCGCCCTCCAGGTTCGGATCCTTGCCGAGGTGATCCCAGTGCGCGCTGTACACGACGATCTGGTCCTTCAGCGCCGGATCGGAGCCTTCGAGCTTCGCGACCACGTTCTTCGACGCGACGCGACGGATCGTGCTGTCGACGGTGAAGCTGGCCTTCGCCGGCAGCGCGATCGGCTTGAAGTCGCGCTTGAGCGCGGCCTGCTTCATCTGGTCGAACGACGTGCCGGACCGTTCGAACAGCGTGCGCGCCCGCTCTTCCGTGAGCCAGCCTTCGATCGGGACGCGCCCGGCGTTGCCGTCGTCGCGGTCGATGTCGAAGTTCTCGCGCCCCCAACTGCCCGACACGACTTCGTACGGATATCCGGCCGGCCCGGTCTCGTGGACGATCATCGCCGCGGCCGCGCCCTTCTCCGAGGCGATCTCGTACTTGTAGGTCCAGCGGCCGTAGTAGGTCATGGCCCGGCCGCCGAACATCGAATCGTCGAGCTTCGACGCGTCGTCCGCGCGCGGGATCTGCGGGTCGTTGATCAGCATCACGATGGTCTTGCCGCGCACGTCGACGCCCTTGTAGTCGTCCCAGCCGTACTCGGGCGCGACCACGCCGTAGCCGACGAACACGACGCCGGAGTCCGTCACTTCGGAATGCGGCGTGAAGCGGCGCGACACGCTGACGTAGTCGTCGGGGAATTTCATGCGCAGGCCCTTGCCCTTGACGCTCAGCGACGCGCTGCGCTGGCCGGTCAGCCCGACCAGCGGCACGTCCTGCACCCAGGTGCCGTCCGGGTTGCCCGGCTTGAGGCCCAGCGCCGCGAACTGCGCGGACAGGTATTCGACCGTCAGCCGTTCGCCCTCGGTGCCCGGCGCGCGGCCTTCGAACTTGTCCGACGACAGCACGCGCACGTGCGCGAGGAATTCCTCGCCGCGAATGCTGTCCTCCGCCGCGCGCAGGTCGGCTGCCGAATAGCGCGCGCCGCTGCCGGCGCACGCCGCGACCACCGCGGCCAGCACGATCAACCCGGGAATCGAACGGTTCATGAGTTCACTCCTTTGGCATTCAGCGGACCCTGGCGAGACGCCACAGGCCGATCATGGCGAACGCCAGCGTCGGCGCTCCAGCCGCCATCAGGGGATTCCAGCCGTACAGCTGGCCGGTGTTGGCGCTGACCTCGTTGACCACGTAGAACACGAGGCCGACCAGCACGCCGATGAACAGGCGCTGGCCGGCACCGGTGTTGCGCAGCGGCCCCAGCACGAACGGGACCGCGAACAGCATCATCGCCATCACGGTCAGCGGCGCCACGACCTTGCGCGCCAGCGTCAGCGCGTAGGTGCTGCTGTCGAGGTTGTTGTCGTTCAGGTAGCCGATCAGGCGCACCAGGCCCGCGCTCGACAGCGCGTTCGCCTCCAGCACGAACAGCCGCAGCACGTCCGGCGACAGCGTGCCGCGCCAATCCATCTCGGCCTGCTCGACGACCTTCGCACCGGTGGCGCCGAACTCGGTGCGGCGCACGCCGCGGAAGCGCCACGCGCCGTCGCGGAAGAAGCCCTCGTCCACCACCGTCGCGGCCTGCAGGTTCAGGTCGGGGCCGAGCGTGTAGATCTCGACGGCCGCGATGTGGTCCTCCGCGATCAGGCTGCGGATCTGGAACACGTTGTCGCCCTCGCGCAGCCACACCGGCTTGGCGCTGACGCCGCCGCGCACGCCGGTCTGGGCCTCCGTCATCAGGGCGTCGCCTTCGATCTGCCCGCGGGGCGCCAGCCAGTCGCCGACCACGAAGCACAGCACGCCCAGGATCACGCCGCCGCCGAGCGTGGCGCGCCCGATCCGCAGCAGCGAGAAGCCCGAAGCGCGCATCGCGGTCAGCTCGCTCTGCGACGCCAGCGTGCCCAGTCCCAGCAGCGTGCCGAGCATCGCGATGATCGGCAGCATCACGTACAACCCGCTCGGCGCCTGCCACAGCGTGTAGAGCAGGAGCTCGCGGTAGCCGAACTCGCCGGTGCCGATCTCGTCGACCTGGGACACGAACGTGACGAAGCTGTGGATCGCGAGCAGGGCCAGCGCGACGATCGCCGTAAGCCCGAGGATGTGGGAAATGATGTAGCGGTCGAGGCGGTTCATGCTGGCGCCGTCCGCAGATGCCAGCCCAGCCGGCGCGCGGTCAGCCACAGCGCCGCGATGCCCGCGAGGCCGTGGACCCACCACAGGCCGATGACCGGCGAGACGTAGCCCTTGGCGACCCAGGCCTGCGCCAGTGCCAGCAAGTTGGTGTAGACGAGATAGGCCAGGATGCCGAGCACGAGCTTGCCGTAGCGCCCCGCACGCGGCGAGGTGTGCGCCAGCGGCACGGCCAGCAGCGCGAGCATCAGCACCGTCACCGGCGCGGCGATGCGCCACTGCAGCTCGGCCTGGTCCTCGGGATCGGATGAGTCGAGCAGCTGGCTGGTCTCGCGCAGCTTGCGCCGGCCGCTCAGGTACGGCAGCGGCGGCGGCGCCACGCGCGTGGTCAGCGTCTGGAAACGCAGCACGCTGTAGTCGGCGCGCCCGGCCTCGCCGGCGTAGCGGTAGCCATGCTCGAGCCGCAGGATGCGCTCGCCGGTCTGGGCATCGAGCGTCTGCGCGCCGTGCTGCGCGGTGATGATGCTGGAGCCGCGCCGGTCCTGCAGGCGCGCGAACACCGTCTCGAAGCCGCCGCCCGCGCCGTCGACGCTGCCGGCGTAGAACACCGCGCGGCCGCCGGCCAGCTCCTTGAAGCGGCCGGTCTCGAACGGCGTGAACTTGATCAGGCGCTGCGCGTCGCGGAACAGCGCGTCGGCCTGGCGCCCGGCCCACGGCCCGATCTGGAACGACAGCGCGGCGGTCAGCGCCGCGACGCAGACCGCGAGCAGCAGGAACGGCTGGTACAGGGTGCCGGGCCCGACGCCGCAGCCCGACATCGCCGCAATCTCCTGGTCGCGGTACATCCGGCCCAGCGACAGCAGGATCGCCAGCAGCAGCGACACCGGGATCACGATCACGAGGTACTGCAGGCTGGACAGCCCGGCGATGTTCAGCAGGAACTCCTGCGGCAGCTTGCCGGCGGCGGCGTCGGCCAGGAAGCGCGCGAACCGGGTCGACAGCATGATCGCCAGCAGCACGGTGGTGACGCCGGCCCAGGACACCAGCGCCTCCCGCAACAGGTAGCGATGCAGAACGCCCTGGCGCATCAGCGCCCGCCCCCGCGCGTTTGCGTTACCATGCGCGACCCGCGGCCGGCGAAAACGTGAAATTCACGGCGTTTTTCCGCGATTGGCGGGAAACGGCCCCTTTTCCCAGTTTTTCAACGAACCACCTCCGACCATGCACCACCTCGTCAAGAGCGGCAACCCGGCCAAGCAGCGCAGCGGCTGCGTGATCGTCGGCGTGTTCGACCGCCGCGGCCTCACCGATCCCGCCGCCGCGCTCGACAAGGCCAGCGGCAGCGCCCTCGGCAGCGCGTTGCGTCGCGGCGATCTGGACGGCAAGTCCGGCCAGACGCTGCTGCTGCACCCCCTGCCGAAGCTGTCGTGCGACCGCGTGCTGCTGGTCGGCCTCGGCCGCGAGCGCGACTTCGACGCGAGCGCGTACCGCAAAGCCTGCACGGCGGCGATGCGCGCCGTGCGCGCCACCGGCGCGATCGACGCGGTGTCCTATCTTACCCATTTGCCCGTGAAGGGCCGTGACCTCGCGTGGGGAGTGCGCGAGGCGTCGCTGGTCGCGCAGGACGAGTTCTACCGGTTCGACGCCTACCGCGGCGAGAAGGGGCGCGAAGAGCTGCCGCCGCTGCGACTCGAGCGCCTGACGTTCGACGTGCCGTCGCGCTCCGACCTGCCCGCGGCCGAGGCCGCGCTGGCCCAGGCGCTGGCGATCGGCGCCGGCGTCGCGTTCACCAAGGACCTTGGCAACACCCCGCCGAACGTCTGCACGCCGACCTGGCTCGCCGGGCAGGCGCAGCAGCTGGCGCGCCAGCACGCTTCGATCAAGGTCAAGGTGCTCGACCGCGATCAGATGAAAAAACTCGGCATGGGCTCGCTGCTCTCCGTGGCGCAGGGCAGCCGCCAGCCGCCGCGCCTGATCGTACTCGAGTACCTGCGCGGGCCGAAGGGCGAGAAGCCGGTGGCGCTGGTCGGCAAAGGGATCACGTTCGACACCGGCGGCATCTCCATCAAGCCGTCCGACAAGATGGACGAAATGAAGTTCGACATGTGCGGCGCGGCATCGGTGCTCGGCACGTTCAAGGCGGTCGCGCAGCTCAAGCTGCCGGTCAGCCTGGTCGGCGTCATCCCGACCTGCGAGAACATGCCCGGCGGCGAGGCCACCCGCCCGGGCGACATCGTCACCAGCATGGCCGGCATCACGATCGAGATCCTGAACACGGACGCCGAGGGTCGCCTGATCCTGTGCGACGCGCTGACCTACGCCGAGCGGTACTACGAGCCGGCGGCGTGCATCGACATCGCCACGCTGACCGGCGCGATCGTGGTCGCGCTCGGTGCGTTCCCCAGCGGGCTGTTCAGCAACACGCCGGCTCTGGCGCGCGCGCTGCTCGATGCCGGGGAGGACACCGGCGACCGCGCCTGGCAGATGCCGCTGTGGGAGGACTACCAGAGCATGCTGCGCAGCGAGCACGCCGACATCGCCAACATCTCGGGCGGCCGCGAAGCCGGCGCGATCACCGCGGCGAGCTTCCTGCACCGCTTCACGCGCAAGATGAAGTGGGCGCACCTCGACGTCGCCGCCACCGCCTCGCGCGGCAAGCGCGCGACCGGCCGACCGGTGCCGCTGCTGACGCGCTACCTGATCGAGCACTCCGGCAAGCAGGCGAAATGACGCGCGTGGATTTCTACGTGCTGCCGGACGCCTCCGACGAGGGCCCGCTGGCGACGGCCTGCCGGCTGTGCGAGAAGGCGGCCGGCGCCGGCAAGCGCGTCCACGTCCACGCGCCGGACGACGACCTGGCGCGGGAGTTCGACCGCCTGTTGTGGGTTTACAAACAGGGCGGCTTCGTCGCTCACGAGCGCGTCGGTGCTTCCGACGATCCGGCGCCGGCCCCGGTGCTGATCGGCGGCGGCGAGCCCCCGCTCTCGCACCGCGACGTACTGGTCAACCTCGGCGCCGAGGTGCCGGCGTTCTACGAACGCTTCGAGCGCGTGCTCGAGATCGTCGCCGGCGACGCCGCGATGCGCAACCAGTCGCGCGCCCGCTTCAAGTTCTATCGCGACCGCGGCATCACGCCCGAATCGCACAACTTATGAAAAGACTGTTTCGCGCAGAGACGCAAAGGGCGCAGAGAACAGATTCAGGTGATTCTTTCTTTGCGTTCTCTGCGTCTCTGCGCGAAATACTCTTTTGAGCATGGAAATGGAAAAGGCGTTCGATCCGAAAGTCGTCGAAGCGCGGCTGAAGGACTTCTGGGAGAACGGCGGCTGGTTCGCGCCGTCCGGCCCGGGGAAAAACGGCGCCGAGCCGTACTGCATCATGATCCCGCCGCCGAACGTCACCGGCACGCTGCACATGGGCCATGCGTTCCAGCAC
>JBOICR010000237.1:0-4562 GCA_050740195.1 Nevskiaceae bacterium
TCGCGACACTGCGGGCGAAGTTTGCGGCCGGGCCGGTACGCGCGACGCTGGCGGACAAGAAAGCCGTCACGTTGGAGGCCGGGCCGTTCTGGGAGGGCGTGCGCGCGTTGTTGGCCACGACCGCCTCGCAGCGCCGGCTGCCTTGGCTGCTGCACGAGGCCGCGCGCGGGCGCTTCGCGCCGATCCTGGCGGCCATGCCGTCCGGGCCCGACGCCGCCGCCAACGGCCTGTTGCTGTCGGTCAGTTGCCAGGAGGACACGCTGCACATCACCGAGGCCGAGCTCGCGCCGCTGCGCGGCACCGTGTTCGGCGACTACCGCGTGCGCCAGCAGATGGCGACGTGCGCGCTGTGGCCCGGCTCGCCTCTGTGGCGCGCCGGCTTCGTGACCAGCGACGTCCCGGTGCTGCTCATGGCCGGCGACATGGACGCCGTCACCCCGGTGCAATGGGCCCAGGACGTCGCCTCCGGGATGTCCAATGCGCGGGTGGTCACGATCCCGTACCTCGGCCATTTCCCCGATGGCATGAGCAACATGGAGTGCTATGACTGGGTGATCAACGATTTCTTCGAGAAAGGCAGCGCGGCCGACCTGGACCTGGCCTGCATCGCGATGATGAAGCCGCCAGCGTTCCAGGTTGCGCCATGATCGCGACATGTTCGAGGCGCAAGCCCCCCGGCCGGGGTTAAGCTAGCGCCCTTGCCGCAGGGGCTCCAAAAATGAAGCGTTTTCTGACCGGCGCGGTTGCCGCGCTGCTGGCTTTTGGTACGGGTTCTGCCGTCGGCGTCACGCCGCCGGGCTTCCAGCTCAAGGCGAAGCAGGCCCAGGCCCGCCAGGCCCAGTCCCAGCAAGGCCGCGCGAACCAGCCGCGTCATAAGGCCGACCCGGATGCCCGCTTCCGCTGGGCCGAGGCGCGTGGCCCGGCGCTGCCGCTCTCCCCCCTCTCGCTCCTCACGCGGCCCGAAACCGCGGCGCGCAGCGCCCTGCGCGAGGGAGCCGGCAAGCTCGACATGACCGCCGCGGCGGCCGAGGCCGCCGAGCTGCGCGAGCTGCACGACCTGGGTCACGGCCCGGTCATCGCGCGCTACCAGCAGAAACACGACGGCCTGGACGTCTTCGGCGCGCAGGTGAGCGTCGTGATGGACCGCAACTACAGGCCGGTCGCGTACAGCGGCAGGTTCGCCAAGACGCCGCGCCCGACGAAGACGCTGAGCCAAGCGCTCGTGCAGGCGACGACCAATGAGTTCGCGCTCGAACCCGGCGCCGCCGCCCAGGCCGCGCTACGCGACCTCTCCCGCGCATCGAAGGCCCCGGGCCTGAACCTGCTCCAGGCGCCGACGAAGTTCGAGAAGATGTACTACGCCGGCACCGGCGAGATGATCCCCGCGTACCGCTTCGTGATCGGTGCCGGCCAGGTCGACGGCGCCAGGCCGTACACCTACGGGTACCTGGTCTCCGCCGTGGACGGCACGATCCTCGTGCGCAAGAACATGCTCGACGAAGTCGCGTTCACCTATCGCGCCTACGCCGACAACACCACGCCGTACAAGCCGTTCGACGGCCCGCTCGGCAATGTCCGCACGCCGTTCATGGGCGCGAACCCGGACGACAACGGGGTGCGCACGCCGGTCGCGTCGAGCCTCGTCACGACGCAGAACGGCCCGATCTCGACCAACGATGCATGGCTCGGCAGCGCCGCATCGAACACGCAGGGTCAGACCGTGCGCGCCTATGCCGACCTGAACGCGCCGGACGGCATCGCGGGCGACAGCTACACGCCGACGACCAGCTCCCTGACGTTCAACTATGCCTCGACCGCCGACGCCAACCCCGCTCCGGCCACGGCGCGCCACGCCGGCGTGGTCAACATGTTCTTCACGATGAGCTGGCTGCATGACTTCTGGTACGACCACGGCTTCAACGAGGCCGCGGGCAACGCGCAGCTGCTCAACCAGAACCGCGGCGGCGAGGAAGGCGACCCGATCCTGGCGGAATCGCAGGACTACGCAGGCTTCAACAACGCCAACATGGCGACGCTCCCGGACGGCCAGTCGCCGCGCATGCAGATGTACCTGTGGGACGGCTTCCCGGGAACCCTCGAGGTCACCACCCCGGCGCTCGGCCAGCTCGACGCAGCTTCGGCCCAGTTCGGCGCCAAGAACTACAACCTGTCGGACGACGTCGCGGAGGCCTCCGTCGCCGACGGCTGCACGGCGTTCGCCGGCGTGACCGGCCAGATCGCGCTGATCGACCGCGGCAACTGCAACTTCATCGTCAAGGTGAAGAACGCCCAGAATGCCGGCGCGGTTGGCGCCATCGTCGCCAACAACGTTCCGCTCGACGGCCCGGCTGGAATGGCCGGCGCCGACGCCACCATCACGATCCCGGCGCTCGGGATTTCGTTCGAAGACGGCCAGGCGCTGCACAACCAGCTCCCCGCCAATCCCGTGGCCGCGACGATGCTGCGCGTGGCCGGCGACGACCGCGACGCGGCGCTCGACAACGGCGTCATCGCGCACGAATTTTTCCACTACGTCAGCAACCGCCTGGTCAACGACGCGTTCGGCCTGATCAACCTGCAGGGCGGCGGCATGGGTGAGGGCTGGAGCGACTTCAACTCGATGATGATCTTCGTGCGTCCGGAGGACCAGGCGTTGGCGGGCAACGCGACCTGGGGCGGCATCTACAGCACTGGCGTGTACGTGGACAGCAGCGCGTACTACGGCATCCGCCGCGCGCCCTACTCGACCGACTTCGCGGTCAACCCGCTGACGTTCCAGCACATCCAGGAAGGCGTGCCACTGCCGAACACCGCGCCGCTGCAGTTCGGCGGCAGCGGCACGGGCAACTCCGAGGAGCACAGCACCGGCGAGATCTGGGCCAACATGCTGTGGGAGGTCTACGCGGCGCTGCTCAACAAACCGGGGACGACCTTCGCGACGGCGCAGGGCCGCATGCAGGACTACGTGATCGCGGGCCTCAAGACGCTCGGCCTGTCGCCGACCTTCATCGAGGCGCGCGACGGCATCCTCGCGGCGGCGCGCGCCACCGACCAGGACGACTTCGAGCTGATCGCCGAGGCGTTCGCCAAGCGCGGCATCGGCGCCGGCGCGGTCGGTCCGGATCGCGACAGCCTCGACAACGTCGGCGTGACCGAGAGCTACGTCGCGTTCGCCGGCGCGTACGGCATCGAGGACTTCAACATCGACCTCGCCTACTTCGACGGCACCAACGGCTACTGCGACCTCGACCAGGCGCTCGATCCTGGCGAAACCGCTCTGATGACCTTCACTGTCGTCAGCAACGGCACGCTGGACCTCGCCGCGGGCGCGACCATCCAGGTCAGCACCGACGGCGACGTGACGCTCGACAACGGCGGGCTGGTGACGCTCCCGGCACTGGATGTCGGCGAGACCTTCGATGTCCAGATGCCGATCACGCTCAACAGTGCCGGCAGCACGGCCGAGCCGCTGACCATCACGCTGGCGTTCCCGCAGGCCGGCGGCGCGCCGGACGAGGTGTTCGAGCCGGCGACGATCAACGAGGTACGCAACGTCAACCTCGACCTCGGGCCGACCGAGACCGACGACGACATGGAAGTGGCGGAAGCGTCGCAGACCGACTGGAGCGTCGCGCTGTCCAACCCGGCCAGCGGCCCGCCGTGGGTCATCGAAGACTTCGACGCCGATTACGGCACCGGGCAGGTCTGGTACGCCCACGACAACGGCACGACGGCCAGCTCGACGCTGACCACGCCGCAGTTCCACGTCAACACCACGTTCACGCTGACGTTCGACCACTTCTTCGAGCTGGAAGAGCCCGCGATCTACGACGCCGCCGTGCTGGAGATCAGCATCGACGGCGGCCCCTTCGTCGACGTCACGACCGCCGGCGGAACGTTCGGAGCGCTCCAGGGGTACAACGGCACGTCGGTGTCCGCGTTCCCGACGGATCGGGTCGCATGGGTCGGAACGAACAGCGCGATGACCCCGACGGGGGTGTCGTTCGGCAACGCGCTGGCCGGCCACAACGCGCGCATCCGCTTCCGCCTGGAAACCGACGAGGCGGTCGGCGCCTACGGCTGGGTGGTCGACAACGTCCACCTGATCGGCATCTCGGCGCCCGTGTTCAGCGGAGTCGTCGCCGAGAATGGCGCCTGCCTGAACCATGTGCCGCATGTGGATGCCGGGCCGGCCCAGTCGGTGAACGAGGGCGCCCTGGTCACGATGGCCGGCACCGCGAGCGACGACGAAAACGAGCCTCTGACGATCGCCTGGACGCGCGTCAGCGGACCGACCGTCACGCTGACCGGCGCCAACACGCTGGCGCCGACGTTCACGGCGCCCAACGTTACAGCCTTCACCACGCTGACGCTGCAGATGGCGGTAACCGACGGCACGACAAATGTCACCGACACGGTGGTGGTGAGCATCAACAACGTGAGCGGTGGTGGCGGTGGCGGCGGTGGCGGCGGCGCGCTGGGCAGCGAGCTCGCGCTGCTGGGCCTGTTCGCCCTGCTGCGGCGCCGGAAGCAACCATCGGCCTGAGGCCTTCGATTGCGGT
>JBOICR010000238.1:0-2050 GCA_050740195.1 Nevskiaceae bacterium
GTTCGTATCTTCGGTCAGGGTGGTCCGTCGTCGCGAAAATGGCGATGTAGTGCCGACCAAGTTCATTGACTTCGCCGGCGCCAATGCTCGATAAGCTGGGTAATGTACCTGCGTCACACGACGCGCCGGAAGGACGGCAAGGTCCACCGGTACTGGCGTCTGGTCCGGTCGGTCCGCGTCGGGCGCAAGGTCGTCCAGCAAACCGTCGCCCATCTGGGAGAACTCGATGCCGCCGGGCGCGCCCGGGCCAAGGCGTTGGCCCGCGCGATCACCGGCGACCGCGAGCAGCCGGACCTGTTCATCGCGGACGATCCGGAGGGGGCGATCCCCGTGCGCCTCAAGCGCCTGCGCTTGGAACGGGGCCGGACCTTCGGCGACGTGTGGCTCGGCTGGACGCTGTGGCGCGCGCTGAAGCTCGACGAGGTCCTGGGCCGCCTGCTGCCCGACGGCCGGGAAGCGGTGCCGTGGGCGACGATGGCCGCGGTGCTCGTGCTCGCCCGGCTGTGTGAGCCGTCGAGTGAGCTGCACATCGCGGAGACGTGGTACCGCGGCACGGCGCTCGACGATCTCTTCGCGCTGCCCGCGCCGCTGGTGAACGACGACCGGCTCTATCGGGCGCTCGATCGGCTCCTCGTCCACAAGGCCGCGCTCCAGCAGCACCTGGTGGCGCGGCTGGGCGAGCTGTTTGCGCTCGACTACGACCTGCTGCTCTACGACGTCACGAGCGTGTACTTCGAGGGCGCGGCGGAAGCGAACCCCCTGGCGCAGCGCGGCCACAGCCGCGACCACCGGGCGGACTGCAAGCAAGTCTGTCTGGCCCTGGTCGTCAGCCGCGAGGGAATGCCGATCGGCTACGAGGTGTTCGCCGGCAATCGCACGGATGTGACGACCGTCGAGGACATCGTCGAGGCGATGGAGGGGCGCTACGGCCTGGCCCAGCGGATCTGGGTCATGGATCGCGGCATGACGAGTGCCGACAACCTCGACTGGCTGCGCGCGACGGGGCGCCGGTACCTGGTCGGCACGCCGAAGAGTGAGCTCAAGAAGTGGGCGGGGGCGCTGGCCGACGCGCGCGACTGGCAGACCGTGCGCGACGGCCTCGAAGCCAAGTCGTGTGTCGGGCCCGAGGGCGTGGAGACCTTCGTGCTGATCCGCTCCGTCGAGCGCCGCGAGAAAGAGCACGCGATGCACGAGCGCTTCGCGCGGCGGATTGAAACCGGCCTGGAGCGCCTGGGCCGGCGCGTGCGCCACGCGCGGCGGCCGCTCGATGTGCGGCGGCTGGAGCGTCAGCTCGGCCGGTTGCTCGAACGCAACCAGCGCGCGGCCAGCCGCTACGGCATCGAGTTCGTCTCGGACCCGACGCTCCGCGCCGGCGTGCGGCTGGAGTGGCGCGCGCAGCCGGAGTGGGACGACTGGGCGCGCTGGAGCGAGGGCTGCTATGTGCTGCGCACCAACGTGACCGACTGGAGCCCCGACGATCTCTGGCGCACCTATATCCAGCTGACCGACGTCGAGGCCGCCTTCCGGATCCAGAAGAGCGAGCTGGGCATTCGCCCGGTGTGGCACCAGCGGGCCGATCGCGTACAGGCCCACATCTTCGTCTGCTTCCTCGCCTACGTACTGTGGAAGACGCTCGAGCAGTGGCAGCGGCGCGCCGGGCTCGGCCAGAGCCCGCGCACGATCCTCGACGAGCTCAAACGGATTCAGAGCACCGACGTCGTGCTGCCAACCGACGATGGCCGCGAGCTCCGCCTGCGCTGCGTCGTGCGCCCGGACGCGGCGCAAGCCGCCCTGCTCGACCGCCTCGGGCTCGACCTCCCCGAGCGTCTCAGGATCCGATCGCCGGCCCTCGAACGCGCGTCAGTGTAGTGCCGACTTTTTCGCTAAGTGCCCGAAACTATGTCCCTGCCCCCCTCGAACTGCGGAAGTTGGGCTAGGGCGTCGGCCCGTCCGAGGTGTCAGTCGGGCAGGCGCTCGACGCGGACGGCGCAGACCTTGTATTCGGGGATCTTCGACGCGGGGTCGTAGGCGGAGTTCGTCAGGAAGTTCG
>JBOICR010000239.1:0-2857 GCA_050740195.1 Nevskiaceae bacterium
CCGGCGCCGGGTACGAGCGGTCCTTCACGGCCTTGACGTAATTCCCGATCGCGGACTCGATGTCCTTCGCGCTCTCCATGAAGTTGCGCACGAAGCGCGGCTTGCGGCCGACCGTGACGGTCGGCGAGACGTTGAGGATGTCGTGCAGCACCAGGATCTGGCCGTCGACCTCGGGGCCGGCGCCGATGCCGATCACCGGCACGCGGGCGGCCTGCGTGATGCGCTTGCCCAGCGCCGCCGGGATGCACTCGAGCAGCAGCAGGTCGGCGCCGGCCTGCTGCAGCACCTCGGCGTCGTGCAGCATCGCGGCGGCGGCCGCGTCGTCGCGGCCCTGGACCTTGAACGCGCCCATCTTGTGGATCAGCTGCGGCTGCAGCCCGAGGTGCGCGCACACCGGCACGCCGCGCACGGTGAGGTACTCGACGATATCGGCCTGCTCACGCCCGCCTTCGAGCTTGACCATCTTGGCGCCGCCGTCCTGCATCATCTTCTGCGCCGCATCGAGCGCACGGTCGCGCGTCGCGAACGACAGGAACGGCATGTCGGCGACCAGGAAAGCACGCTTGAAGTGATCCTTGACCGCGCGGCAGTGGTAGACGATGTCGTCGACGGTGACCGCGGTGGTCGTGGCCCGGCCGTGGATCACCATGCCGAGCGAGTCGCCGACCAGCGCCAGGTCTACGCCGGCACGGTCCTCGATCAGCGCGAAACTCGCGTCGTAGCACGTCAGGCAGGCGATCTTCTCGCCCGCTTCGCGCATGCGGCGCAGCTCGGAAACGTTGACCGACTTGGCGGGATCCATGGTCGGGCGACTATATCAATTCCAAATCGCCAGACCCTCGCGGCCGAGCTTCGTTGCCAATTCGGAAACGATGCCGAGTCCCGGCAGCTCGAGCGCCGGCGCGATCTCGGCCAGCGGCACGGCCACGAAGTTGCGACGGTGAAGCTCGACGTGCGGCAGTTGCAGGCGCAGGGTCTTCAGCTTGACCCGCTCGTAGTGCAGCAGGTCGAGGTCGATCAGCCGCGACGCCCAGCGCTCCGGCGGACGCTCGCGCCCCATCGCGCGCTCGATGTCATGCAGCTGCGTCAGCAGCCGGCCCGGGCTCAGGCGCGTGTCCACCGCGCACACTGCGTTGCAGTACGCGGCCTGCCCGGCCGGGCCGAGCGGCGCGCTGCGGTACAGCGAGGACTGCGCGACCAGCGTGACGTCGGGCGATGTCGAGATCCGCGCCAGCGCCTCGCGCACTTGCGCCGCGGCGTCCTTCAGGTTGGCGCCCAGACCGATGTAGGCGCGCGGCATGTCAGTGCTGCTGCGGCGGCGGCTGATGTCCGCCACCGCCACGCCCGCGCCGGCGGCGACGACGGCGGGGCCGGCCGGCCTCACCCTCGCCCGGCGCGTCGACGTCCGGCGCTGTTTCGATCGGCTGGCCACTCTGCGCGGCGGTCCACCAGTCGGCCAGCTCCTGCGGCGCTTCGCCGGCCTGGGCGCGCAGCAGCAGGAAATCGTACGCGGCGCGAAACCGCGGATGCGCCATCAGCCGCTGCGGCGCACTGCCGCGGCGGTTGTCGAACCGCGACTGCATCTGCCAGATCTCGCGCGCCGGCACCGAGAAGCGCTTCGGGATCGCCACGCGCAGCACCTGGCGCGCCATGATCTCCTCGGCGGCCTGCGCCAGCGCGACGTGCTCGGGATGGCCCTGCTGCTCGCGCAGCACGCGCGCGCGCCCCGCCATCGGCGACCACAGCAGCGCGGCAAACAGGAACGCCGGGCTGACCGGCTGGTCGTGCTTCAGGCGTTCGGCGGTGTTGGCCAGCGCCCACTCGACGAATGCGCGGACGTTGTGCTCGCGGTCCTCGTCCTGGACCCGCGCGAGGTCCGGGAACAACTCGTGCCAGAGCTTGAACCAGTGCAGCGCGCGGAAGTTCTCGACCGCTTCCGGGTTCAGCAGCAGCTTGAGCACTTCCTCGAACAGCCGCGCCGCCGGAATTTCCCGCAGCAGCGGCGCGAGTCGTGCGATCGGCTCGGCCGACGCCGGGTCCATCTGGAAGTGCAGCTTGTTGCCGATGCGCACGGCGCGCAGCATGCGCACCGGGTCCTCGCGATACCGCAGCTCCGGATCGCCGATCAGGCGCAGGCGGCGCGCCTTGAGGTCCTCCATCCCGCCGACGTAGTCGACGATCGCGTAGTCGCGGATGTCGTAGTACAGGCCATTGATGGTGAAGTCGCGCCGGACCGCGTCGTCCTCGAGCGTGCCGTAGATGTTGTCGGACAGGATGCGACCGGTCTCATCGCGGTCGTGCGACTCGCCGATCGGGCCGCGGAAGGTCGTGACTTCGAGCACTTCGGGCCCGAAGCGCACGTGCGCGATCAGGAAGCGCCGGCCGACCAGCCGGCAGGACCGGAACACCTTGCGGATCTGCTCGGGGTGCGCGTCGGTGGCGATGTCGAAGTCCTTCGGCTGGCGCCCGGCGAGCAGGTCGCGCACGCCGCCGCCGACGACGTAGGCCTGGAAGCCGGCGTCGCGCAGCGTGTACAGCGTCTTGACGGTGCCGGGGGTGAAGCTCGACCGCGAGATCGGGTGCTCCGCTCGCGGAATGCGCTTGGGTTCGATGGCCAAACCTCTGTTTTTGCTTCGATAACGCCGCTTGAGGGCACGGCGCGGCTGCGTATAATACGCGCCCCTTCAGGTCCCCATTTGCTCCTATCGTCTAGAGGCCTAGGACGGAGCCCTCTCAAGGCTTAAACCCGGGTTCGAATCCCGGTAGGAGCGCCACAAAACGAAAAAGCCCCATATAGATGGGGCTTTTTCGTTTTGCGCCTTTCAAGGCGCCGACCTCTCCCCAACAAGCCGCATCA
>JBOICR010000240.1:0-14066 GCA_050740195.1 Nevskiaceae bacterium
ACCTTGTTCGGGTTGACGTTCTTGTTGGTCCAGTCCATCTCCGAGACGTGCACCAGGCCCTCGACGCCGGGCTCGATCTCGACGAACGAACCGTAGTCGGTGATGTTGGTGATCTTGCCGAACAAGCGGGTCTTCTCGGGATAGCGGCGCGAAATCTCGACCCACGGGTCGTCGCCCAGCTGCTTCAGGCCCAGCGATACGCGCTTGCGCTCGCGGTCGTACTTGAGGACCTTGACCTCGAGCTCCTGGCCGACCTGCACGACTTCCGACGGATCCTTGACGCGCTTCCACGACATGTCGGTGATGTGCAGCAGGCCGTCGACGCCGCCGAGGTCGACGAACGCGCCGTACTCGACGAGGTTCTTGACCACGCCCTTGAGCACCACGCCTTCCTGAAGGTTGGCGAGGAGGCTGTCGCGCTCCTGGCTGTACTCGGCCTCGAGCACTTCGCGGCGCGAGACCACGACGTTGTTGCGCAGCTTGTCGAGCTTGATGATCTTGAACTCGAGAGGCTTGCCCTCGAGGAAGGTGGTGTCGCGCACCGGGCGCACGTCGACCAGCGAGCCCGGCAGGAAAGCGCGGACCGTGCCGATGTCGACCGTGAAGCCGCCCTTGACCTTGCCGGTGATCGTGCCGACCACGATCTCGGACTTCTCGAAGGCCTTGGCGAGGTTGTCCCAGGTGCGGATGCGCGCGGCCTTCTCCTTGGAGAAGCGCGTCTCGCCGAAGCCGTCTTCCATGGCTTCCAGCGCGACTTCGACTTCGTCACCGGCGGCGACTTTGATCTCGCCCTGCTCGTTCATGAACTCGATGATGGGGATCACGCCTTCGGACTTGAGCCCGGCGTCGACGATGACGACGTCCGGCTTCACCTCGAGCACGCGCGCGTGCACGATCGAGCCCGGCTGCATGGATTGGCCAGCCGTAAGGCTCTTCTCAAAAAGTTCTGCGAAAGATTCAGTCACTGAAAAACCTCGTTTCACTTCTTCTGCCGTCCCATCCTGGTCTGGCAGTCATTGGGTAACGGGCCGCATCCTGCGTCCCGGCCGGCTTCGGGCTACCTTGCGTAGGCCCGGGCCTCGATCAGCTGCTCCACGTGCGCAAGAACGCGCTCGATGGACAGCTCGGTGGTGTCGATCGTGACCGCGTCGTTGGCCGGCTTGAGCGGCGAGACGGTACGGCTGCGATCACGCACATCGCGCTCGCGAATCTCTTCGCGAAGGGCGGCGATATTAGCCTCAATTCCCGCTTTTCTCAACTGAATCATGCGCCTGCGCGCCCGCTCGTCGGCCGAGGCGTCGAGGAAGATTTTCAGCCCGGCATCGGGGAAAACCACGGTGCCCATGTCGCGCCCGTCGGCCACCAGGCCCGGCGGATTGCGGAACGCGCGCTGGCGCTCCATGAGCGCCGCGCGGACCCTCGGATGCACGGCAATGACCGACGCGAGTTGGCCCGTGGTCTCGGTGCGCACGCGTGCGCCAAGGTCATCGCCGTCAACAATAATACGTTCATATTCATCATCTTGAACGTCAAATGTAATGTTAAGTCTGGGTGCGATCGCGGCAACCGCCGCTTCGTCCGTACCCGCGATCCCTGCCTTGTCGGCGGACAGGGCCAGGATCCTGTACAGCGAACCACTGTCCAGGAAATGCCAGCCGAGCCGGCGCGCTACGGCCCGGGCGACCGTGCCCTTGCCCACGCCGGAAGGCCCATCAATGGCGATGACCGGAACGGCGCTCACGAGACGCCGATGCCCAGTCCGGCCGACGCGGCCAGCGTGGCGAAACCCGGGAACGAAGTGTTCACGTTGGCGCAGTCGGCGATGGTCACGGGCTGCTCCGCGCGCAGCGCGGCAATCGCGAACGACATCGCGACGCGGTGGTCACCCCGGCTGTCGACGCGCCCGCCACCCAGGCGGCCGCCACAGATGCGCGCTCCACCCGGCAGCGCCTGCGCCGCGATGCCCAGCGCGGTCAGGCCTTCGCACATCGCCTGGATCCGGTCGCTTTCCTTGACGCGCAGCTCCTCGGCACCGGATACCTCGGTCACGCCCCGGGCGCAGGCCGCCGCGACGAAGATCGCGGGGAACTCGTCGATCGCCGCGGCCACGAGGTCCCGCCCGATGGCGACGCCATGCAGCGACCGCCCGCGCACGCGGATGTCCGCCACCGGCTCGCCACCCAGCATGCGCCCGGATTCGATTTCGATGTCCGCGCCCATGCGGCGCAGGATCTCGACGATGCCGGTGCGCGTCGGGTTCACGCCGACTCCCGCCAGCGTGAGGTCCGAGCCCGGCGCGATGGCGGCGCCGACCATGAAGAACGCCGCCGAGGAGATGTCCGCGGGGACCTCGATCGTGGTGCCCTTGAGTCCCTGCCCGCCTGACAGCGCCGCACGACCCGGCTCGGCATCCACCGCGACGCCGAACGCGCGCAGCATGCGCTCGGTGTGATCGCGCGAAGCTTCCGGCTCGGTCACTTCCGTGCGGCCCGTCGCGTAGAGCCCCGCCAGCAGCACACCCGACTTCAGCTGGGCGCTGGCGACCGGCGAGGCATAACGAATTCCCTTGAGCGTCGCGTTGCCGCCGATGCGCAGCGGCGCATGGCCGTCGTCGGCCTCGATCCTCGCCCCCATTTGCGCCAGCGGTTCGATGATGCGCTTCATCGGCCGGCGTGAAAGCGATTCGTCGCCCACCAGGGTCGTGGCGAACTTCTGCCCGCTCATCAGCCCGGCCATCAGGCGCATCGACGTGCCGGAATTGCCGAGGTCGAGGGCGGCCGCCGGCGCCTTGAGGCCCTGCAAGCCGACGCCGCTGACCCTCAGCGTCGCGTCGCCCGACTGCTCGATGCGCACGCCCATGGCCTGGAAAGCCTTCATCGTGCACAGGCAGTCCTCGCCGTCCAGGAAACCCGTGACCGTGGTTTTGCCCTCTGCCAGCGCACCGAGCATGACCGCGCGGTGCGAGATGGACTTGTCGCCGGGCACGCGCAGCGGGCCGCGCAGCGCCCCGCCCGGCTGCACGCGGTAGGTCACGCCGGCCGGAGCGCTCACTCGATCTGCGCCAGGTGACGTTCGCGCGCCGCGCGCGCACGCTCGAACAGGGCCCTGATCTCGTCCCAGCGCTCGGCGCGCATCAGGCCGAGCACGTCGCCGAGCTCGCCGATCTGCCGCTCGAGCAGCCGCGCGACCGGCCCGGCGTTGGCGCGCAGGATGTCGTGCCACATCTCCGGGCTCGAACTCGCGATGCGTGTGAAGTCGCGGAAGCCGCCGCCCGCGTTCGGAAAGATCTCGTCGCGCGCGTCGAGTCGCGCCAGCATGTCGACGAAGCTGTACGCCAGCAGGTGCGGCAGGTGCGAGGTGGCCGCGAACACCGCGTCGTGCCGTGCCGGGTCCATGTGGACGACGCGCGCGCCGGCCGCGGCCCACAGCTCCGCGACGCGCCCGAGCGCCGCCGCGTCCTGCGCCGGGTGCGGCGTCAGGATCACGCGCCGGTTGTGGAACAGGTCCGCCACCGCGTTGGCGACGCCGCTTTTCTCGGTGCCGGCGATCGGATGGCCGGCCACGAACCACGGCGGCACGGTCCCGCAGGCGGCGGCTACGTCCGCCAGCACCGACTGCTTGGTGCTGCCGACATCGGTCACGACCGCGCCGGGCTTCAGCCCCGGCAGGCAGGATCGCAGCGCCTCCTGCGTCTGCAACACCGGCACCGCCAGCACGACCATGTCGGCGTGCGCCACCGCAGCTGTCGCCGAGGTCGGCGCCTCGTCGGCGACGCCCAGCTCGAGCGCCAGGCGCCGCTGGCGCTCGTCGACGTCGAAGGCGAAGACACGCCGGACCGCCCCGGCCGATCGCAGCGCACGCGCCAGCGAACCGCCGATCAGGCCGAGCCCGATGACGGCGAGCGCGGGCCGGTTCACTTGCCGAGGACTTCTTTGAGCGCCGCGAGGAAGCGCGTGTTCTCGCCCTCGAGGCCGACCGTCACGCGCAGGAACTGCGGCAGGTCGTAGGACTTCATCGGCCGCACGATCACCCCTCGTTCGAGCAGCCCCTGGTGAATCGGGGCCGCGTCGCGACCGAAGCCGACCGCGAGGAAGTTGGCCTGCGACGGCAGCACGGTCAAGCCGAGTGCCTTCAGCTCGCGCTCGAGCCGCGCGCGCTGGGTCGTGTTGAGCTGCACCGACTTGCGCACGAACTCCTCGTCGTCGAGCGCCACCTCACCGGCCAGCAGCGCCAGGCTGTTGTTGTTGAACGGCTGCCGCACGCGGTTCAGCAGGTCGGCAACCGTCGGGTGTGACAGCGCATAACCGACACGCAGCGAGGCCATGCCGTAGATCTTCGAAAAGGTGCGCGCCACCACCAGGTTCGGGAAGCGCTCGAGCCAGGCGCGCGCCTCGGGGCGCGTCGCCGGATCCTGGTAGTGCCAGTAGGCCTCGTCGAGCACGACGACGACGTGCGGCGGCACGGTGGCCAGGTACGCCTCGAGCGCGCCCGGCTGCAGCCAGGTGCCGGTCGGGTTGTTCGGATTGGCGATGAAGACGACCGACACGTCCGCCCGCAGCGCCGTCGTGAACCCCGCGAGGTCGTGACCGTAGGGTTGCGCGGCCGTTGCCGGCAGTGCCGGCACGACGACGGCCTCGGCGCCCTGCGCCTGGGTCGCGATCGGATACACCGCGAACGCGTGCTTCGAAAACATCGCCGCCCGGCCCGGGCCGAGGAACACGCGCGCGACGAATTCGAGGATGTCGTTTGAGCCGTTGCCCAGCGTGATGCGCTCGGGCGCGATGCCGTGCAGGTCGGCGAGCTTCCTCTTCAGCCGGAAGCCGCTGCCGTCGGGGTAGCGCTCCAGGCTCCCGCCCGTCGCGCCCTGCAGCGCCGCGCGCACTTTCGGGCTGATGCCGAGCGGGTTCTCGTTCGATGCCAGCTTTAGCGCGTCGGCCACGCCGAGGCGCCGCTGCAGCTCCTCGATCGGCATGCCGGGCTCGTAAGGCGCGAGCTTGCGCACGCCTTCGAGCGCATTGCGCAGGAACGGAGCGTCGTTCATACGACCGCCCGCGGGTAGGAGCCGAGGATGCGGAAATAGGCCGCGTGCGACTGCACGGCGTCCAGCGCGGGCTTGACCCGCGCGTCGGCCTGGTGACCCTCGAGATCGATGAAGAAGTTGTAGTCCCAGGCCGCGCGCCGGGACGGCCGCGACTCGATCTTGGTCAGGCTGATGCCGGCCTGGGCGAACGGCTCGAGCAGCTGGAACAACGCGCCGGCCCGGTCCTTGTGCGCGGACATCACCAGCGAAGTCATGTCGCGTCCGGTCGGTTCCGGATTCTGCCGGCCGATGACCAGGAAGCGCGTCGTGTTGTTCGGGTCGTCCTCGATGTTCGAGGCGAGCGTGCCCAGCCGGTACAGCTCGGCCGCCGCCGCGCCGGCGATAGCCGCGCCCTTGCCGCCCTTGCGCACCATCTGCGCGGCCAGGCCGTTGCTGGCCACCGCGATGCGCTCGGCGTGGGGCAGCTTGTCGTCGAGCCACTTGCGGCACTGCGCGAACGACTGTGCGTGCGCGAAAATCTTCCGGATGTCCTGGCGCTTCTTGTGGTTCGACAGCAGGTGGTGATGCACCGGCAGCCAGACCTCACCGCAGATCGACAGCGGTGTCGCCGCCAGCAGGTCGAGCGTGCTGCTGACGATGCCCTCGGTGGAGTTCTCGATCGGCACCACGCCGTAGGTGGCGCTGCCGGATTCGACGTCCCGGAAGATCTCGTCGATCGCGGTGGCGACGCGCGCGTTGACCTGGTGGCCGAAGTGCTTGTAGACCGCGGCTTGCGTGTAGGTGCCTTCGGGGCCCAGGTAGGACACGGCCAGCGGCGACTCCAGTGCGAGGCAGGCCGACATGATCTCGCGCATCAGGCGCGCCATCACCTCGTCGGACAGCGGCCCCTTCAGGTCGCGGTTGCGCGTGAGGGTCCGGCGCAGCACTTCGGCTTCGCGCGCCGGCCGGTAGTGGTCGTTGCCCTTCTTGCCATCGCCGTCGCCGGCGTCGGCCTTGATCCGGCGGATGTCGAGCGCCACCCGCGCGCGGTCCACGATCAGCTTGTGGATCTGCTGGTCGAGTTCATCGATGCGCGTGCGCGCCTTTTTGAGGTCCACCGGCGCAGTCATGCTGCGCCTTTGCCGTTGCTCAGAGCGCGAACCGACAGCACGCCCCCGATCGCGGCGATCTCGTCGCACACCTGGGCCGGAATCATGCCGTCGACGTCGACCAGCGTGTACGCCAGCTCGCCGCGCGACTTGTTCAGCAGGTCGGCAATGTTGAGCTTGTGCTTGGCCAGCGCGGTGGTGATCTGGCCGACCATGTTCGGCACGTTGGCGTTGGCGATGCACAGGCGCGTGGCGCCCGACACCGGCGGCATCACGGCCTCGGGGAAGTTGACCGAGTTGCGGATGTTGCCGTTCTCCAGGAAGTCGCGCAGCTGCTCGGCCACCATCACCGCGCAGTTGTCCTCGGCCTCGCCGGTCGACGCGCCCAGGTGCGGCAGCGTGACCACGCGCGGGTGCCGGTACAGCGCCTGCGTCGGGAAGTCGCAGACGTAGGCATGCAGCTTGCCCTCGTCCAGCCCGGCCCTGACGGCGGCCTCGTCCACCACGCCCTCGCGCGCAAAGTTCAGCACGGTCGCGCCCTTCTTCATCAGCTTGATGCGCTGGGTGTTGATCAGGTGCTTGGTGGCCTCGAGCAGCGGCACGTGGATCGTGATGAGGTCGGCCCGCGCCATCAGGTCGTCCACCGAGACCGCCTGCTGGACGGACGAATTCATCTGCCAGGCGTTCTGCACGGTGATGGCCGGGTCGTAGCCGAGCACGCGCATGCCGAGTTCGATGGCGGAGTTGGCGACCTTGACGCCGATGGCGCCCAGGCCGATCACGCCGAGCGTCTTGCCGGGCAGCTCGAAGCCGACGAATTTCTTCTTGCCCTCCTCCACCGCCTTGTGCAGGGTCGCGTCGTCGCCGGTCAGCGTCTGCGTAAAGCTCCAGGCTGGAATCAGGTTGCGCGCGGCCAGGAACATGCCCGCAAGCACCAGCTCCTTCACGGCGTTGGCGTTGGCTCCCGGCGCGTTGAATACCGGCACGCCGCGCGCGCTCATCGCCTTGACCGGGATGTTGTTGGTGCCGGCGCCGGCGCGGCCGATGGCCTTGACCGACGCCGGGACGTCCAGCTTGTGCATGTCGGCCGAGCGGACCATCACCGCGTCCGGGTTCGACAGCGTCGAGGCGACCTCGTAACGGTCGCGCGGCAGCCGCTCGAGTCCGAGCACGGAGATGTTGTTCAGCGTCTGGATCTTGAACATGGTCAACGCAGGCAGGCTGCGTCCGGTCGCGCGCCCTGGGGCGCCAAAGGGGGCGCTATTGTTGCAGCGCAGCGCAAACCGCGCAAAGGCGGGTTGGCCTACCCGCGCGTGCGGGCGAATTCCTTCATGTACTCGAGCAGGGCCTTGACCCCGGCCTCGGGCATCGCGTTGTAGAGGCTGGCGCGCATGCCACCCACCGAGCGGTGGCCCTTAAGGCCGTCCAGGCCCGCAGCCTTGGCGCCCTTGAGGAAATCGGCATCCAGCGACTCGTTCGGGAGCGTGAACACGACGTTCATCCACGAGCGCGCGGCCTTCGCGACCGGGTTCTTGTAGAAGCCCTGGCTGTCGAGGTAGTCGTACAGCAGCCCGGCCTTGCGCTGGTTGATCTGCGCCATGCCCGGCAGGCCGCCGACGCCCTTGATCCACTTGAACACCATGCCCGCGACGTACCACGAGAAGGTCGGCGGCGTGTTCAGCATCGATTCGGCCTCGACCACCTGTTTGTAGTCGAACACGCTCGGCAGCGCGGGGTGCACCTGGCCGATCAAGTCGTCGCGCACGATCACGAAGGTGATACCCGAGGGGCCGGCGTTCTTTTGCGCGCCGGCATAGATCAGCCCGAACTTCGACAGGTCGATCGGCCGCGACAGGAACGAGCTCGAAAAATCCGCGACCAGCGGAACGCCACCCGCGTCGGGCACGAAGTGGTATTCCACGCCCTCGATGGTCTCGTTCGGCGTGTAGTGCAGGTACGCGGCGCCCGGATCGAGCTTCCAGCCCTTCGGATCCGGAATGTGGTTGTACTTCTCGTCCGGACACTTGGCGGCGACGTTCACCTTGCAATACTTCGTCGCTTCCTTCGCTGCCTTCTTGCCCCAGGCGCCGTTGACGATGTAGTCGGCGCCGGACTTGCCGCGCAGCAGGTTCATCGGCACGGCCGAGAACTGCGTGGTCGCGCCGCCCTGCAGGAACAGCACCTTGTAGCTGGCCGGGACGCCCAGCAGCTCGCGCAGGTCCCTTTCCGCCTCGGCCGCGATCGACATGAACGGCTTGTCGCGGTGCGACATCTCCATCACCGACATGCCGGTGCCGCGCCAGTCGAGCAGCTCGTCGCGAACCTGGGTCAGCACCGATTCCGCCAGCGTCGCGGGGCCGGCGGCGAAATTGAACACTCTCATCACTGTAATTCCTGGAGCGGAGTCAGCAGGACGCGGCCGCCGCGGCGGCAGCGCGTCCCTTCGATCAGGGAGGAAGCGGGTTACTTCGCGTCGCCGAGCTTCGCGCCGTCCACGGGCGATCCCAGCCAGCGCGCGACGTCCGTGCCGATGGTATCCACGCACCGGCCCAGCACCGCGCAGGAGCCCTTGAAGCCGGCGAACGCGCCGCCGCTGGATCTGCGCGTCACCACGAGACTCGCGACCTGCTGGCCTTTCTGGAACAGCTTGCCGGTGACCGTGACGGACTTGAAGTGGCCGATGAAGGCGTTGCCGCCGGCCTGCGCTGCCGCGATCTCGAGCAGCAGCACGCTGTCGCCGGAATCCGGCTTCGGCTGGTCGACCGCCTTGCCCTCGATGCCGGCCTTGGTCAGCGCCTGCATCAGCAACTCGGAGGTCTTCTGGGGCAGGTTGCACTCCGCCACGATTGCCGTGTCGATCACGTCCTTGTTCGTATAAGCCACCTGGGCCGGAATGACGACGGCTTTCACCACCTCCTGGCCCATCGCCGGCATCGCGGCCAGACCCAAAAGCAGCCCCGCAATTGTCTTGCGCATCGCCTACCCCCTCGGTTGTTCCTCACCGCTATTGTGCACGTTTCCGGCCTCGCCTTCGGCATCGCCGTTCTCGGATTCGATGCGGTCGAGGCCGACCAGGCGGTCGTTCTCGTCCGGCCGCATCACGCGCACGCCCTGGGTGTTGCGGCCCTGCACCGAGATCTCCTTCGCGAACGTGCGGATCAGGGTGCCGCCCTCCGAGATCAGCATGACCTCGTCGTTCTCGTGCACCTCGATCGCGCCGACCAGTTTGCCGGACTTGTCGGTCAGGTTCTGCGCGATGACGCCCTGCCCGCCGCGGCCGTGCACCGGGTACTCGTCGATTTTGGTCCGCTTGCCGAGGCCGAACTCCGACACGGTCAGGATGTCGCCCGAGTTGGCGACGATCAGCGCGATCACCCTCTCGATGTCCTTCAGGCGCATGCCGATCACGCCGGTGGCCTGGCGGCCCATCGCGCGGACGTCGTCCTCGTGGAAGCGGATCGCGCGGCCGCCGTCGCAGAACAGCAGGACGTCGTTGGTGCCGTTGGTCAGCGCCACGCCCACCAGCGCATCGTCGGCGCGCAGCTCGACCGCGATGATGCCGTTGGCGCGGATGTGCGAGTAATCCTCGAGCGCAGTCTTCTTGACCGTGCCCAGGCGCGTCGCCGCGAACACGTAGTTGCCCGGCGCGAAGTCCTTGATCGGCAGCACTGCCGAGATCTTCTCGTTGGCCTCGAGCGGCAGCAGGTTGACGAACGGTTTGCCGCGCGCACCGCGCGCGCCGACCGGCAGCTCGAACACGCGCAGCTTGTAGACCTTGCCGAGGCTCGAGAAGCACAGCAGCGTGTCGTGCGTGTGCGCGATCCACAGGCGGTCGACGAAATCCTCTTCCTTGGTGGTCGCGGCCATCTTGCCGCGGCCGCCGCGCTTCTGGGCGCGGTATTCGTCGAGCGGCTGGCTCTTGACGTAACCCTCGTGCGACAGCGTCACGACCATGTCCTGCGGCGTGACCAGGTCCTCGCGGTTCAGGTTGACCGCCCCCTCGCTGATCTCGGTGCGGCGCTCGTCGCCGTACTGGTCCTTGACCTCGAGCAGCTCGGCGCGGATCACCGCCAGCAGCCGCGGTTCGTTGGCCAGGATGTCGAGGTACTGTGCGATCGACTCCAGGATCTCCTTGAACTCCTGGATGATCTTGTCCTGCTCGAGACCGGTCAGGCGGTGCAGCTTGAGGTCGAGGATGGCGGTGGCCTGCGTCTCGGACAGCCGGTAGCCGCCCTGCGCCAGGCCAAACTCGGCCGCCAGCTCCTCGGGCCGCGAGCTCTGCGCGCCCGTGCGCTCGAGCATGGCGGTGACCGCGCCGGGCTTCCACAGCTTCGCCATCAGGCCGGCCTTGGCCTCGGCCGGGTTCGGCGCGCGCTTGATCAACGCGATCACCTCGTCGATGTTGGCCAGCGCCACCGCGAGGCCTTCCAGCACGTGGGCGCGCTTGCGGGCTTCCTTGAGCAGGTAGCGGGTGCGGCGCGTCACCACTTCGCGGCGGTGGCGGATGAAGATCTGCAGCAGCGGCTTGAGCCCCAGTGTCTTCGGCTGGCCGTCTTCCAGCGCGACCATGTTGATGCTGAAGCTGTCCTGCAGCTGCGTGTGCTGGAACAAATTGTTCAGCACGACGTCGGCGTTCTCGCCGCGCTTGAGCTCGATCACCATGCGCAGACCGTCCTTGTCGGACTCGTCGCGCAGTTCGGAGATGCCCTCGACCTTCTTGTCCTTGACCAGCTCGGCGATCTTCTCGAGGCAGCGCGCCTTGTTGACCTGGTACGGCAGCTCGGTGACGACGATCGCCTGGCGCTCCTTGCCGATGTCCTCGAAGTGCGTTCGGCCGCGGATCACGATGCGGCCGCGGCCGGTCGAGTAGGCGTCGACCAGGCCGTTGGCGTCGAGGATGATGCCGGCGGTCGGGAAATCCGGCGCCGGCACGAGTTTCATCAGGCCCGCGAGGTCGAGCTCGGGGTTGTCGATCAGCGCGACGCAGGCATCGATCACTTCGCCGAGGTTGTGCGGCGGGATGTTGGTGGCCATGCCGACCGCGATGCCGGCGGAGCCGTTGACCAGCAGCTGCGGAATGCGCGTCGGCAGCACCAGCGGCTCGGTCTCGGATTCGTCGTAGTTCGGGCCGAAGTCGACGGTGTCCTTGTCGATGTCGGCCAGCAGCTCGTGCGCGAGGCGCGCCATGCGCACTTCGGTGTAGCGCATCGCCGCCGGGGCGTCGCCGTCCACCGAGCCGAAGTTGCCCTGGCCGTCGACCAGGACGTAGCGCATCGAGAAGTCCTGCGCCATGCGCACCATCGTGTCGTACACGGCGGTGTCGCCGTGCGGATGGTATTTGCCGATGACGTCGCCGACGATACGGGCGGATTTCTTGTACGACTTGTTCCAGTCGTTGCCGAGCTCGCGCATCGCGTAGAGCACGCGCCGGTGCACCGGCTTGAGGCCGTCGCGCGCGTCCGGGAGGGCCCGTCCGACGATCACGCTCATGGCGTAATCGAGGTAGCTGCGCCGCATCTCGTCTTCGAGATTGACGTTCAGTAATTCTTTAGCGATTTCAGACATTTAGTAGGTTTTGAAAAAAGACAAAACGCCCTCCCGGGCGCGCCCGGAATTCTACCGGAAAACCATCTGAAAAAGGTGGATTCTTCAGGCCTCTTTGCGGCTTTTCCTGGGCCCGGAAAGCAGGCGGCGGATGCCCGCCGCCGAGGGCCGCTTGAGGGCGCCTTTTTCGCACACCAGGGCGGTGATCATGCCCGCCGGAGTGACATCGAACACCGGATTGAACGCTTCGGTGTTGGCCGGGGCGACCGCCGCGCCGCGGAACTCGGTCAGCTCCTGCGCCGCCCGCTCCTCGATGTGGATGTCGGAGCCCTTCGCGCAGCGCAGGTCGAAAGTGCCGGTCGGCGCCACCACCATGAACCTGACCCGATGGCGCTTCGCCGCCACCGCCAGGGCGTAGGTGCCGATCTTGTTCGCCGTGTCGCCGTTGGCCGCGATGCGGTCGGCGCCGACGATGACCCAGTCGATGTCGTGCTTTGCCATCAGCCAGGCTGCGGCGCCATCGGCAATCAGCCGCGCAGGGATATTTTCCTTCTGCAGCTCCCAGGCGGTCAGGCGCGCGCCTTGCAGCCATGGGCGCGTCTCCGTCGCGAACACCTGCGCGATCCTGCCCTGCTCGTGCGCGGTGCGGATCACGCCGAGCGCGGTGCCGTGGCCGCCGGTCGCCAGCGCACCGGTGTTGCAGTGGGTCAGCACGCGGGCGCCGCGTGGCAGCAGTTCCGCACCGTACGCCGCCATGCGGCGGTTCTGTTCGAGATCCTCGCTGTGGATGCGGCGGGCTTCCGCCAGCAGGCCGGCGGCGGACTTGTCCTCGAGCTTGCGCATGCGCTCCAGCACCCAGCGCAGGTTCACCGCCGTCGGCCGCGACTGCGCCAGCATGCGCTCGGCCGATTCGTACGGCGCGGCCCGGGCGCCGTCGAGCGCCAGGCCGTAGGCCGCCGCGATGCCGATCGCCGGGGCGCCGCGCACCGCCATCTCGCGGATCGCCCGGGCGACCTCCTCGGCCGAGCGGCAATCGAGATAGGTCTCCTGCTGCGGCAGCATGCGCTGGTCGAGCAGGCGCAACCGGTCGCCGGCCCAGACGATGGGCTGCACGCCCTGTGAGCGGATGGCGTTTGTCATAATGCCGCGCATTCTAAGCATTCCCTCCCGATGAAAGACGCCGATCTCCTGGTGCTGCCGCGCTGGCTCGTGCCGGTCGAGCCGGCCGGCGCGGTGCTGGAGAACCACGCGCTGGTGGTGCGCGATGGGCGCATCGCCGAAATCGCCCGGGCCGATGCCGCCCGCAAGGCCTGGCGGCCGCGCGAAACGCTGAGCTTGCCCCGGCATGCGCTGCTGCCGGGCCTGGTCAACATCCACACCCACGCGGCGATGACGCTGCTGCGCGGACTGGCCGACGACCTGCCTCTGATGGACTGGCTGCAGAACCACATCTGGCCGGCCGAGGGCGCGCACGCCAACCGCGAGTTCTGCGAGGACGGCGTGCGGCTGGCCTGCGCGGAATTCATCCGCGGCGGCATCACCTGTTTCAACGACATGTACTTCTTCCCCGACGCCACCGCGAAAGTCGCGGTCGGCGCAGGGCTGCGCGTCGCGGTGGGACTGATCGTGCTCGACTTCCCGACGGCCTGGGCCCAGCCGGGCGAGTACATCCACAAGGGACTGGAGTTGCACGACCAGCTCAAGGGCGAGCCGCTGGTGCGCACCGTGTTCGCGCCGCACGCGCCCTACACCGTGTCCGACGGCCCGCTCAAGGAAGTCCGCAAGTACGCCACCGAGCTCGGCATCCCGGTGCACATGCACGTGCACGAGACCGCGGGCGAGGTCGATATGGCGGTGCAGGCCACCGGCAGGCGCCCGTGGCAGCGCCTGAAGGACCTCGGCCTGCTCGGACCCGACTTCATCGCCGTGCACATGACCCAGTTGACCGACGCCGAGATCGCCGACTGCGCCCAGAACGGAGTGACCGTGGCGCACTGTCCCGAATCGAACCTCAAGCTCGCCAGCGGCTTCTGCCCCGTGCACAGGCTGCTGGCTGCCGGCGTCAACGTCGCGCTCGGCACCGACGGCGCCGCCAGCAACAACGACCTCGACATGTTCGAGGCCATGCGCCAGGCTGCGCTGCTGGCGAAGCTCGCCACAGGCGATCCGACGGCCATGCCGGCGCAGACCGCGCTCGACTTGGCGACCCTCGGAGGCGCCCGGGCGCTGGGCATGGAGCAGATGGTTGGCTCGCTCGAGCGCGGCAAAAGGGCAGATGTAATTGCCGTCTCGACCAGCGCCGCGCGCCAGACGCCGCTTTACGATCCCGTGTCGCATCTGGTGTACGTCACGCGCGGCGATGACGTGCGAACGACGATCGTGAACGGCAAGGT
>JBOICR010000241.1:0-6219 GCA_050740195.1 Nevskiaceae bacterium
GTGTTCTTCTTGTTCTTGGTGGTCGTGTAGAAATAGCCGGTGTCCGCGGTGGACAGCAGCTTGATCTTCTCGCGCTCTTTCTTGGCCATGGCTTACACCTTGTGTCCGTTGTCGCGCACGTTGGCCAGCACGGACTCGATGCCCTTCTTGTCGATGATGCGCAGGCCCTGGGCCGACACGCGCAGCGTCACGAAGCGCTTCTCGCCCTCGACCCAGAAGCGGTGCTTCTGCAGGTTGGGCAGGAAGCGGCGCTTCTTCTTGTTGTTGGCGTGGGAGACGGTGTTGCCCACCATCGGACCCTTGCCGGTGACCTGACAGACTCGCGACATGACTTGAATCCCTGGAAAACCTGACCCCGGCTGGACCGGTTTCAGGGCATGAAAAGGGCGCGCTTTATAGCAGTTTTGGCTGCCTTGGGCAACAAAATCAGGCCCCTGGCGACCCTGCCCGCGTCCGGCGCGCCCGCCGCAGGTCCTACAGCCAGCCGCGCTCGGCAAACGACACCACCTGCTCGCCGACCACGAAGTGGTCGAGGACCCGGATGTCGACCTGGGCCAGCGCCGATTTCAGCCGCTCGGTGAGCGTGCGGTCGGCGGCCGACGGCTCGGCCACGCCCGAGGGGTGGTTGTGGGCGAAGATCACCGCCGCCGCGCCGTGCTTGAGCGCCGCCTTGATTACCTCGCGCGGGTAGACGCTGGCACCGTCGATCGTGCCCTGCGACAGCTCATCGAACGCGATCACGCGATGCTGGTTGTCGAGGAACAAGGCGGCGAAGGTCTCGTGCTCGCGGTCGCGCAGCCGTGCCTGCAGCAGCCGGCGCACCGCCGCCGGGTCCTTCAGCGCCTCGCGCCCGGTCAGGGCCTCGGCCAGGTGCCGTCGCGCGATCTCGAGCGCCGCCTGCAGCTGCGCGTATTTGGCCTCGCCGAAACCCGCCACCGCGCCGGACTCCTCGCGCCCGGCCCGCAGCAGCGCGCGCAGGCCGCCGAAACGCGACAGCAGCTCGCGGGCCAGATCCACCGCCGTGCGGCCGGCCCTGCCGGTGCGCAGGAAGATCGCCAGCAGCTCGGCGTCGGTCAGCGCGGCCGCGCCGCGGGCGAGCAGTTTTTCGCGCGGACGCTCGGCTTCTGGCCAGTCGGTGATGGGCATGTTCGTTCTTTAGTTATTGGTAGCCCGAGGCCGTAATATCTACCCGATGCCTCGTGCCAAGACAAATCCGCGAGCCCGTGCCGGCACGGGCCTTCGCCTCGCCGGCCGGCGCGTGCTGCTGGGCGTGACCGGCGGCATCGCCGCGTACAAGGCCGCCGAGCTGACGCGCCGGCTCAAGGAAGCGGGCGCGCAGGTGCAGGTCGTGATGACGGGCGGCGCGCAGCAGTTCGTCACCAAGCAGACGTTCCAGGCGCTGTCCGGCCGGCCGGTGCGTGACGATCTGTGGGACGAGGCCGCCGAGGCAGCGATGGGCCACATCGAGCTGGCGCGCTGGGCCGACGCCGTGCTGGTCGCGCCGGCCAGCGCGGATTTCATCGCGCGCCTGGCGCAGGGCCGCGCCGACGACCTGCTGACCACCCTGTGCCTGGCCTCGAGCCGGCCGCTGTTCGTGGCGCCCGCGATGAACCAGCAGATGTGGGCCAACAAGGCCACGCAGGACAACCTGAAGCGGCTCGACCGGCGCGGCGTCCATCTGCTGGCCCCGGGATTCGGCTCGCAGGCCTGCGGCGACGTCGGCCCAGGGCGGCTGATGGAGCCGCCGATGATCCGCGACGAGCTGGTCACGCATTTCCAGCAGGGACCGCTGTCCGGCGTGCCGGTCGTGGTCACGGCCGGGCCGACGCGCGAGCCGCTCGACCCGGTGCGCGTGCTGACCAACCGCTCGAGCGGGAAAATGGGATTCGCGGTGGCCGAGGCGCTGACCGGGCTCGGCGCGCAGGTCACGCTGATCGCCGGGCCGGTCAGCGTCGCGACGCCGGCCGGCGTGCACCGCGTCGATGTCGAGACCGCAGACGAGATGTACCGCGCCGCGATCAAGGCGGCGAAGCCGGCGAAGATTTTCGTCGGCGCCGCAGCCGTCGCGGACTACCGCCCGGCGAACGCCGCGCGGGCCAAGATCAAGAAGAAAACCGCCGCGCTGTCGATCCCGATGGAGCGCACCCGCGACATCCTGGTTGCGGTGCGCGAGAAGCACCGCACCTTGTTCATGGTCGGTTTCGCCGCCGAGACCGGGAACCTCGAAACCAACGCCCGCGCCAAGCTCGAGGGCAAGAAGCTCGATCTGGTCGCCGCCAACCTCGTCGGCAACGGCCGCGCGTTCGACCGCGACGACAACGAGTTGCACGTGTACTGGAAGAAAGGCGGCAAGGCGCTGGGCAAGGACTCCAAGGTGAATCTCGCTCGCGCGCTGGCTGATCTGATCGCGAACCGCTATAACAGTCGCGCCTGAGAGGCGCCCGCACCCGCCGCGCCTGAAGGCGCTCCCATTTATGCGCGAAATTCCCTGCCGCATCCTCGATCCCCGCATCGGCACGACCTGGCCGCTGCCGGCGCACGCCACCGGCGGCTCGGCCGGCCTCGATCTGCGCGCCTGCCTCGACGCGCCGCTGGTGCTCAAGCCCGGCGAAACCGTGCTGATCAAGACCGGGCTCGCCATCCACATCGGCGACACCGGGCTGGCCGCGATGATCTATCCGCGCTCGGGCCTCGGCCACAAGCACGGCATCGTGCTCGGCAACCTCACCGGCCTGATCGACTCGGACTACCAGGGCGAGCTGATGGTCTCGACCTGGAACCGCGGCAGCGTCGAGTTCACCATCCAGCCCGGCGAGCGCATCGCGCAGCTGGTGTTCGTGCCGGTGGTGCAGGCCAGACTGATGCCGGTGGACAGCTTCGAGACCTCGCAACGCGGCGCGGGCGGCTTCGGCCACTCCGGCCGCACGTAACCTACAATCCGCTCCCCATGAGCATCGACCAGACCCGGGCCGGCGCGATCGCGCGCGTGCTGACCGAAGCGCTGCCGTACATCCGGCGCTTCGGCGGCAAGACCATCGTCATCAAGTACGGCGGCAACGCGATGGAGGACGAGACGCTGAAGTCCTCGTTCGCGCGCGACGTCGTGCTGATGAAGCTGGTCGGGCTGAACCCGGTGATCGTCCACGGCGGCGGGCCGCAGATCGACGAGCTGCTCGGCAAGCTCGGCAAGGGCCGCGAGTTCGTCGACGGCATGCGCGTGACCGACGCCGAGACGATGAAGATCGTCGAGATGGTGCTCGGCGGATCGGTCAACAAGGAGATCGTCGCGCTGATCAACCAGCACGGCGGTCGCGCCATCGGCGTCACCGGCAAGGACGATGGCCTGATCCGCGCGCGCAAGCTCAACGGCCCCACCAGCAAGAAGGACCTCGGCTTCGTCGGCGAAGTCGCGGCGGTGCGGCCCGAGGTGATCCGCCACCTCGAGGACGGCGGCTTCATCCCGGTGATCGCGCCGATCGGCATCGACGACGAGGGTCAGTCCTACAACATCAACGCGGACCTGGTCGCCGGCAAGATCGCCACCGTGCTGAAGGCCGAGAAACTCATCCTGCTGACCAACACCGCCGGCGTGCTCGACGGCTCCGGCAAGGTGCTGACCGGGCTGAGCTACCAGCAGGTGGACGAGCTGATCGCCAAGGGCACGATCACCGGCGGCATGCTGCCGAAGATCACGACTGCGCTCGACGCAGTGAAAAGCGGCGTGCGTTCAGCTCACATCATCGACGGGCGCGTACAGCACGCGGTGCTGCTCGAGCTGTTCACCGACGAGGGCGTCGGGACGCTGATCCGCGGCTGATCAGCCGCCGGCTTTCTTCACCGGCGTCGCGGGCGTGGCCGGCTTCTCTCCCGGCGCCGCTTCGACCTTCGCGGCCTTCGGCGGCGGCATCGGGCCCGGCGGCAGGCCGCGCAGCTCCGAATAGCGCCCGTAGTCCTTCTCGAACTTCGCCTGCAGCGCGTCGCGCTCCTTGCGGTTGCGCTCGAGCGCCTTGGTGTTTTCCGTCTGCGACTTCTCGAACTGCCTGATCCGCTTGGCGAGCTGCTCGTCGGGTGGTTCTTCCTTGGCTTGTGCCGCCTCGGCGCGCGCGCGCAGTCCGGCCAGGCCCTTGTCGGTGTCTGAGGCGTTCTTCTCCAGCGCCTGGACGCGGAGGTCGATCAGCGCGATGCGCTCGTCCCGCATCGCGGTGATGTCGCTCTGGCTGCGGTACATCTCCAGCAGCGTGCGATCGTACTCGACCGCCTTCGCCCGCCCCTCGGCCTCTTTCTTCTTCGCCAGTTCGGCCTGGCGCTCTTCCTCGGACTTCGACGCGCTGATCGTGTCGACGACGCGACCTTCCTGCATGACCTCGCGCTTCTCGCCCGCGTATTCGGGAGGTATGCGGTCGCCGCACATGCGCTGGCCGCTCTTGTCGGTCCAGCACTGGACCTTCTTGCCCTTCTGCGCCTCGGCCGGCAGCGCCGCCACGGCCGCGGCCACCATCGCCGCCAGGACCAAAACTCTCATGATTTTTCCGCCTCCGCGCGCCTCGAGGACGCTCTCGGCAATCTTACGCCGGAACCCCGTACTGCGCCTGATATTTGCGGATCGCAGCGACGGTCTGCGCCGGCATCCGTTCATGTTCGAGAAAGTCCAGCATTTCCCGCACGTTAACCAGCGCGATCATGCGCAAGCCGTGCTCGCGCTCCATTTCCGCCACGGCCGAGGCGCCGTTGGGGCCCTGCTCCTGCCGGTCGAGGGCGATCACCGCGGCCACCGGCGATGCGCCCGCCGCCCGCAGCAGCTGCAGGGACTCGCGCATCGCGGTGCCGGCGGTGAGGACGTCGTCGACGATGACGACGCGGCCCTGCGGTTTCGCGCCGACCAGCGTCCCGCCCTCGCCATGGTCCTTGGCCTCCTTGCGGTTGTAGGCCCACGGCACGTCCTGGCCGGCCTCGGCCAGCGCGATCGCAACGGCCGCCGCGAGCGGAATGCCCTTGTAGGCCGGGCCGAACAGCATGTCGAAGGCGACGCCGGACTTCTGCAGCGCGTGCGCGTAGGCGCGGCCGAGCTCGCGCAGCGCGACGCCGCTGCTGATCAGGCCGAGATTGAAGAAGTACGGGCTGACGCGGCCCGACTTGAGCTTGAACTCGCCGAACGTGAGCACGCCGTGCTCGAGGGCGAGGCGCAGGAACGCCGTCTTGTAGTCTTGCACGGGCGCGATTATGTCAGACTGCTTCCCTCCCAATCCGGCTCTCCCGATCGCGTAGGCATGCGCGTCATCACGCTGAACTGCAACGGCATCCGCTCGGCCGCGCGCAAGGGCGTGTTCGGCTGGCTCGCCCGGCAGAAGGCCGACGTAGTCTGCCTGCAGGAAACCAAGGCGCACCGCGCGGACCTCGACGGCGACGCGACGTATTTTCCGAAAGGCTGGCATCCGCACTTCGCCAGCGCGCTGAAGAAAGGCTACGCCGGCGTCGCGCTGTATTCGCGCCGCGAGCCGGACGCCGTCCTGAGCACGCTGGGCGCGCCGGAGTTCGACGCCGAGGGGCGATACCTCGAGGCGCGGTTCGGCAATCTCTCCGTCGTGTCGTTGTACCTGCCGTCCGGCTCGGCGGGGCCGCGGCGCCAGGCTTCGAAGGACCGCTTCCTCGAGATGTTCCTGCCGCGCCTGCAGGAGTGGTCCACCAGCGGGCGCGACTACATCCTGTGTGGCGACTGGAACATCGCGCACCGGAACATCGACCTCAAGAACTGGAAAGGAAACCAGAAGAATTCCGGCTTCCTGCCGCACGAGCGCGCGTGGATGGACCGCGTTCTCGGCGAAACCGGCTGGGTCGACGCCTACCGTCACCTGCACCCGGCGACCGAGGGCGAGTCGTATACCTGGTGGAGCAACCGCGGCGCCGCCTGGGCCAAGAACGTCGGCTGGCGCATCGACTACCAGATCGTCACGCCCTCGCTGCAGGAGCGCGTCGAGCGCGCCGCGATCTACAAAGACAAACGCTTCTCCGACCACGCGCCGCTGACCGTGGACTATGCATCGTGACTGCCGCCAACCGCTGGTACGACTGGTGGCGGATCTACCAGCATCCGAAGGTCGCGGCGCAGCTGTTCCTGGCATTCTCCGCCGGCCTGCCGTTCCTGCTGGTGTTCTCGACGCTGTCGGCCTGGCTCAAGCAGGCGCAGGTGGACCTCTCCACGATCGGCATGCTGTCGTGGGT
>JBOICR010000242.1:0-4827 GCA_050740195.1 Nevskiaceae bacterium
CTGCTCGGCCCCAACGGCGCCGGCAAGTCGACGCTGATCAACATCATCGCGGGCCTGGTGCGCGCGAGCGAAGGCCAGGTCGCGGTGCTCGGCCACGATGTCATCACCGCATTCCGCGCCGCGCGCAAGAGCCTCGGCGTCGTGCCGCAGGAACTCGTATTCGATCCGTTTTTCAACGTCATCGACATGCTGCGCCTGCAGGCCGGCTACTACGGCTGCGGTCGCGAATCCTGGCCGTGGATCGACCAGCTGATAGCGCGGCTAGAACTTTCTGAGAAGCGCAACGCGATGATGCGCACGCTGTCCGGCGGCCAGAAGCGGCGCGTGCTGATCGCGCAGGCGCTGGTGCACAAGCCGCCGGTGGTGATCCTCGACGAACCGACCGCCGGCGTCGACGTCGACCTGCGCCGCACGCTGTGGCAGTTCACCCGCGAGTTGCACGCCCAGGGCCACACGATCGTGTTGACCACGCATTACCTCGAGGAAGCCGAGGATCTGTGCCAGCGCGTGGCGATCATCGACCGCGGCCTGGTCAAGGTGGTCGAAGGCACGCGCGAGTTGCTCGGCCGCCACCCGTTCCGCTTCCTGCGCGTCAAGCTCAATGGCGCCGGGCTGCCGGATGCGCTGCGGCCCCTGGTCGTCAGCGAGAAAGACGGCGAAATCGAACTGAGGCTGGAAGTGGCCAGACACCCGATCGGCGAAGTGCTCGAGTCGCTGCGCGCGGGCGGCGCGCGCATCGACGACGTCCACACCCGCGAGCCGACGCTCGAAGACATCTTTGTGGAGTTGACCCGTCATGCCGATCGTTGACGTGAACGCCGCCGGGCTCGAAACCCTGACGCGCAAGGAGATCAAGCGTTTCTGGAGCGTGCTCGGCCAGACCGTCACCGCGCCGGTCGTCACCGCGTTGCTCTACCTGCTGGTGTTCGGCCAGGTGATGGCTGGCCGCGTCGAGGTGTACCCGGGCGTGAGCTACACCCTGTTCCTGGTCCCGGGGTTGATCGTCATGAGCGTGATCCAGAACGCGTTCGCCAATTCCTCTTCGAGCCTGATCCAGTCCAAGCTGCTCGGCAACCTCGTGTTCATCCTGATGGCGCCGCTGTCGGCCTGGGAACTGTTCGTGGCCTACATCGGCGCCAGCCTGGTGCGCGCGGCGCTGGTCGGCGTCGTGCTCTACGTCGCCACCTGGCCGTTCGTTCAGCTGCCGCTGGCGCAGCCGCTGGTGCTGGCGGGCATGTTGTTGTTCGCGGGCGGCAGCATGGCAGTGCTCGGCCTGATCGCCGGGATCGTCGCCAGCAAGTTCGACCACCTCGCCTCGTTCCAGAACTTCCTGATCCTGCCGGCGTCGTTCCTGTCGGGGGTGTTCTACTCGATCCACTCGTTGCCGCCGTTCTGGCAGCAGGTCAGCCACTTCAACCCGTTCTTCTACATGATCGACGGCTTCCGCCACGGCTTCCTCGGCGTCGGCGACGTGCCGGTGTGGCTGTGCTTCGCCTGGGCGGGCGGCTTCTTCGTGGTGCTGTCGGCGATCTGCCTGCGGATGCTGGCGACCGGCTACCGCCTGCGCCCCTGATGACCAAGGCCATGACCAAAGATGACATCAAGCTGCTGATCGAGTCCGGGTTGCCCGGCTCGCGCGCGCGCGTGCTCGGCGACGACGGCCAGCACTTCGAGGCCGAGGTCGTGTTCGACGGCTTCGCCGGCAAGCCCGTGATCCAGCAGCACCGCATGGTGTACGCGGCGCTGGGCGAGAAAATGGGCCGCGACATCCACGCCCTGCAGCTGAAGACGCGAGCGGGCTGAGCGGCGCCCTCAGCCGTCCTCGAACACGCGCACGCGCTCGACCTGCGTGCGCACCTTGAGCCACTGCGAGATGCGGCGCCGGTCGGCGTCGGTCAGGCGCTGCTTCGACGTGACCCGCACCACCAGCACGTCGCCGACCGCTTCGGCCGCCGGCCCCCACTCGGTGACGGTCGACACCGCGGCGGTCTTCAGTTGCGGATACTGCGCCAGCAGCTCGCGCGCGATGGCCTGCTGGCTCTGCCGCAGCGCGGTCGCCACTTCGAGGCTCTTCTCGAGGTTGCGGATCTTCTGCTCCTTGTCGAGCACCTCCGCCTGGCTGCGCTGGTACAGGTCTTGCGCCAGGCTGGTGCGCAGCAGGCCCAGGTCCTTGGTCAGGCTGGCGCGCAGCGAACTGACCTCGGCCGAGGCGTCGCCGGCCTGGTGCACCACCAGCCGGGCCCCGCCGAGGCGGTAGTTCGCCAGCCGGCGCTCGAGCTCCGCCACGTCGGCGTCGGAGATCGGCTCGCCGATCAGCGACACTTCGATCTCGCGCTTCGAGGCGTCCAGCTGCACGCCGGCCACGTGCACGTCGGACAGCACGAACTCGGCGCGCACGAATGCCGAGGCGTCGGCCTTGAACACCGCGCTCTGCACCAGGCCCCAGGCCAGCCAGATGCTGGGCAGGATGGTGGCGACCGACACCGCCACCACCGCGTGCCGGAAGCGCGCCTCCAGCGCCTTGTCCACCCACTGCCGGCGCGGCAGGTTGATCAGCTTGGCGATCACGATGGTGGACACGGCGATGAACACCGAGTTGATCACGAACAGGTACATCGCGCCGAAGAAGAAATACAGCTGGCCGTTGGCGATGGCGTATCCGGCCGTGCACAGCGGCGGCATCAGCGCGGTGGCGATGGCCACGCCCGGCACCACGTTGTTCCGCTCCTCGCGCGTCAGCGCGATGATGCCGGCCAGGCCGCCGAACAGCGCGATCAGCACGTCCCAGATGGTCGGCGCGGTGCGCGCCAGCAGCTCGTGCCCGGCCTCCCTCAGCGGGCTGACCGCAAAGTACAGGGTGGACGTGACCAGGCTGATCAGGATGGCCAGCCCCCACGAGCGCAGCGACAGCTTGATCAGGTCGAAGTCGTAGACCGCCGCCGCGTAGCCGACCCCCATGATCGGCCCCATCAGCGGCGAGATCAGCATCGCGCCGATGATGACCGCGGTGGAGTTGACGTTGAGGCCGATGGACGCCACCAGGATGGCGAACATCAACACCCACAGGTTGGTGCCGCGCAGGTGGATGCCCGAGCGGATGCGCTCGTCGACCACGTCGTGGTCGGCCTGGTCATCCTCCAGGCCGAAATGCGACTGGAACACCCGCTTGACCTGCGCCGCCAGGCTGGCGCCGCCGGCCCCGCCTGTCTCGTCCATGGAAGCCCTTCGCCGTCGCCGGACCGTGCGCGCCAGCTTACTATCGCCGCCTCGCCCTCCGCGCGGCCGCCGCCGTATGATGCGCGCCCCATGGACAAGCTCCTGATCGAAGGCGGCACCCGGCTCGACGGCGAGGTCCGCGCCTCGGGCGCCAAGAACGCCACGCTGCCGATCCTGTGCGCCGCGCTGCTGACCGACGAGCCGCTGACGGTGCAGAACGTGCCGCAGCTCGAGGACGTCGCGACCTGCAACCGGCTGCTGCGGCAGATGGGCGCCGAGGTCACGGTCGCCGAGAAGGACAGCGTGGTGGTGGACGCGAAGCAACTGCACGACTTCCGCGCGCCCTACGAGATGGTCAAGACCATGCGCGCCTCGATCCTCGTGCTCGGCCCGCTGGTCGCCAGGCACGGCGATGCGTACGTCTCGCTGCCCGGCGGCTGCGCCATCGGCGCGCGGCCGGTGGACTTGCATTTGATGGGGCTCGAGAAGATGGGCGCCGAGATCCGCGTCGAAGGCGGCTTCATCCACGCCAGGGCCGGCAGGCTGAAAGGCGCGCGCATCGCCATGGACACGGTGACCGTGACCGGCACCGAGAACCTGATGATGGCCGCCTGCCTCGCCGACGGCACGACCGTGCTCGAGAACGCGGCGCGCGAGCCGGAAGTCGTCGACCTGGCCGGGTGCCTCATCGCCATGGGCGCGAAGATCGAGGGGGCGGGGACCTCGACGATCACGGTGCGCGGCGTGCCGAAGCTGCACGGCGCCACGCATCGCGTGCTGCCCGACCGCATCGAGACCGGCACCTACCTGTGCGCGGCCGCGATCACGCGCGGGCGCGTGCGCATCCGCGAGACCGACCCGCGCCTGCTCGAAGCGGTGCTCGCCAAGCTGCGCGAAGCCGGGGCCCGCATCACCACCGGCGCCGATTTCATCGAACTCGACATGGGCGGCAAGCGGCCGAAGGCGGTGGACATCCACACCGACCCGCATCCCGGCTTTCCGACCGACATGCAGGCGCAGTTCATGGCGCTGGACTGCGTGGCCGACGGCAAGGCCACGATCGTCGAGACCATCTTCGAGAACCGCTTCATGCACGCGCAGGAACTGCTGCGCCTGGGCGCGGACATCCAGATCCAGGGCCACACCGCGGTCGTTACCGGCCGCGAGCAGCTGATGGCCGCCCCGGTGATGGCCACCGACCTGCGCGCCTCGGCCTCCCTCGTGCTCGCCGCGCTGGTCGCGCAGGGCGAGACGCGCGTGGAGCGTATCTACCACATCGACCGCGGCTACGAGCACATCGAGGAGAAGCTCAAGCAGCTCGGCGCGCGGATCCGGCGCGTCTCCAAGTAGCGCTCTCTCGAAGGAGCGGTCGGCGCGGGCTCCTCCGGGCTTTCGTCGGGACCGGTGTGCCCGCCTCACTACATGGCTCGCCGGACCGCGGTCCGGCTGCGCTTTACTTCCGTGATCCGGGCACACCGGTCCCGAGCAGATTGCTCGGCCGGTTGCTGCCAGCCGCTTCTCGATCAGGAGCGGGTCGGTGTGGCCCCCGAAGGGGAATCAAGCGCAGCCGAGCGGAGCCCCGAGCGCAGCGAGGGGTCGCCGCGCCACGGC
>JBOICR010000243.1:0-4034 GCA_050740195.1 Nevskiaceae bacterium
AGCGGCGCCAGGTCCGTGTAGCGCCAGTCTTCGTGGCGCTTGTCGGGCAGGGCGGCCAGCGCCGCCGCGACCGCGCCGCTCACGCGGCGTTCTCCAGCCAGCCGTAGCCCTTCTGCTCGAGTTCGGCGGCGAGTTCCGGCCCGCCGGATTTCACGATGCGGCCGCGGGCCAGCACGTGCACGCGATCGGGCTTCACGTAATCCAGCAAGCGCTGGTAGTGCGTGACGAGCAGGATCGCGCGGTCCGGCGCGCGCATCTCGTTGATGCCGTCGGCGACGACCTTCAGCGCATCGATGTCCAGGCCCGAGTCGGTTTCGTCCAGCACCATCAGCTTCGGCTGCAGCACCAGCATCTGCAGCACCTCGTTGCGCTTCTTCTCGCCGCCGGAGAAGCCTTCGTTGACGCCGCGGTGGAGCATCTGGATGTCCATCTTCATCTTTGCCAGCCGGTCGCGGATCCAGGCGAGGAAGTCCATCGCATCGATCTCGGGCTCGCCGCGCTGCTTGCGCTGTGCGTTCATCGCGGTTTTCAGCAGGTACATGCTGGAGACGCCCGGGATCTCGGCCGGGTACTGGAAGCCGAGGAACACGCCCGCGGCGGCACGCTCCTCCGGCGCCATCGCCAGCAGGTCCTTCCCGTTATAGGAAATCCCGCCCTGGGTGACCTCGTAGCCGTCGCGCCCGGCGAGCAGGTGGGCGAGGGTGGACTTGCCAGAGCCGTTCGGGCCCATCACGGCGTGCACCTCGCCGGCGTTCACCGACAGGTCGATGCCCTGCAGGATGTCCTTGCCGTCCACGCGCGCGTGGAGATTCTTGATTTGCAACATCAGCCAACCGCTCCTTCCAGGGTCACCGCCAGCAATTTCTGTGCTTCCACCGCGAATTCCATCGGCAGCTCCTTGAACACCTGCTTGCAGAAGCCGCTGACGATCATCGAAACGGCGTCTTCCTCGGAAATCCCGCGGGACCGGCAGTAGAACAGCTGGTCCTCGCCGATCTTCGAGGTGGTGGCCTCGTGCTCGAGGTGCGCGGTCGGGTTGCGCACTTCGGTGTACGGGAAGGTGTGGGCACCGCACTGGTCGCCGATCAGCAGCGAGTCGCACTGCGTGTAGTTCCGCGCATTGGTCGCGCCCGGCAGCATGCGCACCAGGCCCCGGTAGGACTGCTGGCCGTGCCCGGCCGAGATGCCCTTGCTGACGATGGTCGAGCGCGTGTTCTTGCCGATGTGGAGCATCTTGGTGCCGGTGTCGGCCTGCTGGCGGTGGTTGGTCACCGCGACCGAGTAGAACTCGCCGACCGAATCGTCGCCGCGCAGGATGCAGCTCGGGTACTTCCAGGTGATCGCCGAGCCGGTCTCGACCTGGGTCCACGAAATCTTGGAGCCGCGCCCGCGGCAGTCGCCGCGCTTGGTGACGAAATTGTAGATGCCACCCTTGCCTTGCTCGTCGCCCGGGTACCAGTTCTGCACCGTCGAGTACTTGATCTGCGCGCGGTCCAGCGCGACCAGCTCGACCACCGCCGCGTGCAGCTGATGCTCGTCGCGCTGCGGGGCAGTGCAACCCTCGAGGTAGCTCACGTAGGCGCCTTCCTCGGCGATGATCAGTGTGCGCTCGAACTGCCCGGTGTTGCGCTCGTTGATGCGGAAATACGTCGACAGCTCCATCGGGCAGCGCACACCTTTGGGCACGTAGACGAACGAGCCGTCGGTGAACACGGCCGAGTTCAGCGCCGCGTAGAAGTTGTCGCCCTGCGGCACAACGGTGCCGAGATATTTCTGCACCAGCTCCGGATGCTCGCGCACCGCCTCCGACATCGGGCAGAAGATCACGCCGGCCTCGCGCAGCTTTTCCTTGAACGTGGTCGCCACCGATACCGAGTCGAACACCACGTCCACGGCGACACCGGCGAGGCGTTCCTGTTCCGCCAGCGGGATGCCGAGCTTCTTGTACGTCTCGAGCAACTTCGGATCGACCTCGGCCAGCGACTTGGGCCCGTCCTTGAGCGACTTGGGCGCCGAGTAGTACGAGATCGCCTGGTAATCGATCTGCGGATAAGTTACGTGCGCCCAGCGCGGCTGCGCCATCTTCTGCCAGCGCGCGAAGGCCTTCAGGCGCCACTCCAGCAGCCAGGCCGGCTCGTTCTTCTTCGCCGAGATGAAGCGGATCGTGTCCTCAGACAGTCCGGGCGGGGCCGTGTCGGCATCGAGCCGCGTTTCGAAGCCGGCCGCGTAGCCTTTCTTGTTCAGCAGCGCGTCGAGCTGGCGGGTGGAGGAGGACATGGCTATTTGGCCGTGGCCAGCGGCGCCGCCAGCAACGGGAATTCGGGATGCGAGCGGCGCAGCGGCGCGGCCATCTGGGCCAGCGTCACCGCCTCGAGCGCGTGGCGCACGGTCTGGTTGATCAGCCGCCAGTTGGTGCGCACGCCGCAGAACGACTCGATCGCACAGGCCCCTTTGTGCTGCGCGCACTGCGTCAGGGCGATCGGGCCGTCGATGGCGACGATGACCTCGGCGACGCTGATGCCGGAGGCGTCACGCGTCAGCCGGTAGCCGCCCTGGGCCCCGCGGACCGACTCGACCAATCCAGCTTTGGTCAGCAATTTCAACAGTTTGGAGACGGTTGGTGAAGCAACGTGGGTGCGGCCGGACAGCTCCTGGGCCGAGTGCAGGCGCGCGGAATCCGCCGCGATCGACGTCATGATCGTGGTCGCGTAATCCGCCAGCTTTCCGAGCTTCAGCATATAGGACCATTATAGTCCTCATTGAGCCGCTGCCTGAATGGGGGACAGACCACCATTTCGGGGAAATGGTGGTCTGTCCCCCATTTCCCTAAGCTGGGGCGGTGAACGACCTCGCCGCGACGTTCAACCACGCGCGCTACCAGCCCGGGACCGCGGGCGGGTTCTACGAGAGCTACTTCCAGCGCGCGAACCACCCGACCCGGCCGCTGGCGTTCTGGATCCGCTACACGATCTTCAGCCCGAAAGACCGGCCGAAGGACGCGATCGGCGAGCTGTGGGCGGTGTGGTTCGACGGCGAGCGCAACCTCCACACGGTGGCCAAGTCGGAATTCCCGGTCGGCCAGTTCGTGTTCGCGCGCGACCGGTTTGCGGCGCGCATCGGCGAAGCCGTCCTCGAGCCCGGCGGGCTGCAAGGCCGGGCCGAGAGCCGCGGCCACCGCATCGAGTGGGACCTGAGCTTCGCCGGCGGCGAGCCGCCACTGTTCCTGCTGCCGCCGGGGCTTTACGCGCGCGGCTTCCCGAAAGCCAAGTCGCTGGTCGGCCAGCCGATGGCGCGCTTCGACGGCACGATCTTCGTCGACGGCTCGCGCATGGACATCGAGGGCTGGACCGGCAGCCAGAACCACAACTGGGGCGTGAAGCACACCGACCGCTACGCCTGGGGCCAGGTGGCCGGCTTCGACAATGCGCCTGGGACCTTCCTCGAAGTCGCGACCGGCCAGATCAAGATCGGCCCGCTGTGGACGCCGCGTTTCACGCCGCTGGTGCTGCGCCACGACGGCGAGGAATACGCGCTGCGCTCTTTATGGCACGCGGTTGCCCGCGCGCGCGGGCGCTTCGGCTACTTCCATTGGGAATTCGAATCGCGCGCGCCCGGCATCGTGGTCGAGGGCCGCTTCAGCGCGCCGAAGCACGCGTTCGCCGGGCTGTGCTACTACAACCCGCCGGGAGGCGAGAAGTGGTGCCTCAACAGCAAGGTCGCCGCGTGCACGCTGCGCGTGCGGCGCGAGGGCCTGGCGGACGAGACGCTCGAGACGCGCAACCGGGCGGCGTTCGAAATCCTGACGGACGACCTCGACCACGGCGTCGAAATCCGAACATAGCGATAGACTGGCGCGGGGAAAACCGGGGGACCTTCATGCTGCCGGCACGCTTCTACCCGTACGCGGGATCGATCGCCCTGTTCACGGCGTCGCTGTTCTTCGTGCGGCAGTACCCATGGGTGTGGCTGCTGGCGGCGATCTTCGGTTTCTTCGCCCTCGTCGGCACCGTCGACGTGCTGCAGCCGCGCCAGGC
>JBOICR010000244.1:0-3186 GCA_050740195.1 Nevskiaceae bacterium
GCACCGACGGCACCGGCTCGGCCTGGCGCAGGTTCCAGGCGAGGTTCACGCCGAGAACCACCGAGGCCGCCAGCGCCACGGGCGCCAGCCAGCGATTGAGGCTGGGCGGCTTGCGCCGCAGCTCGGCGCGCGCCTGCGCAAGGATCGCTTCGGCCAGCTCGGGCGGCGCGCTCTCCGTGCTCGCCGCGCGATAGCGCCGCGACAGCGGGCTGTCGCCCTTGAGGTACTGCTCGAGCTCGCCGTCGTTCGGCGTAGGAGCGCCCCCTGGGCGCGACGAATCAGTCATCGCCGATCACCTCGCGAAGTTTTGCCAGCGCGTAGCGCAGGCGGCTCTTGACGGTTTCGCGACCGACACCCTGGATCGCGGCGATCTGCTCGAGCGTGAGGTCGCGCTCCTCGCGCAGCACGATGACCTCGCGCTGCTCCGGTGGCAGCAGCGCCAGCGCCCGCAGCAGCCGTGCAGCCTGCGCCCGGCGCTCGACCGTATGGTCGGGCCGCTCGGATTCCGGCGCCGGCAGGCCCTCGGGGACTTCGGTTGTCGGGCGCTGCATGCGAAAGTGATCCATCAGGCGGTTGTGCGCGAGCCTGAACAGGAAGGCGCCGAACGGCGCGTCGGGACGGTAGCGCGTGCGGGACTGGATCAGGTTCTTCCACACATCCTGGAACAGGTCGGCGGCGGAGTCGGCCGAGCCGGTGTGGCGCAGGAAGTAGCGGTACAGCGCGTCCTTGTGGCGGCGATACAGCGTCTCGAACGCCGCCGCATCGCCCGCCGCGTACGCCTGCATCAGCGCCTCGTCGCCATTGGCTGCGACGGGCGCGACCGCTGCCTCCAGGTTCAGTCGCTGATCTCCGGTGTAGCTTCAGCACGTCCACGCAACCGTAGCGTTCAGTGTAATGCCCGCCGAGGCATGGGCGGCTCCAGCGAAAGTGGCGTTCCTGCCTTCCTCAACGTCCGGAGCCCCCGAACGGGGTTACGCTGCGCGCATGGGCCTGTCCGCGGCGGAGGGCGCGAACCTGCTGGCGCTTGCGCGCGAGTCGGTGCACCACGGCGTCGACCACGGGCGGCCGCTCGCCGCGGCCACCGGCGTCGCCGGCGCGCTGGCGCAGCCCGGCGCCTGCTTCGTCTCCCTGCACCTCGGCAAGGAACTGCGCGGCTGCATCGGCCGGACCGAGCCCTCCGCCCGCCTGGTCGACCAGCTGCTCGACAACGCCTGGGCGGCGGCCTTCCGCGACCCGCGCTTTCCAGTCCTCAAGCGCGACGAACTCGCCGGCCTGTCCATCGAGGTGCACGTGCTGACACCGATGCAGCCGTTATCGTTCGGCTCGCTGGCGGACCTGCATGCGCGCCTGCGCCGCGGCGTCGACGGGCTGCAGCTCGAGACCGAGATGCGGCGCGGCGTGTTCCTGCCGGTGATGTGGGAGCAGCTGCCGGAGCCGCGCGACTTCGTCGGCCACCTGCTGCGCAAGGCCGGCATCCGCGAGGGCGAGCAGTTCGCCGCGCAGCGCTTCGAGGCCGAGGTGTTCGTCGCTCCGGCGGCGGCGGCGCTGCGCGCGACCTAGGACCGCGGCGGCTTGGCGATCGCGCGCCAGAGCATCTCGAACAGGACGGTGGCCTGCGCCGTCAGCGGCTTCTTCTGGCCGCGCGCGACGTACATGCTGACCAGGCGGCCGAGCACGCCGAGGATGTAGTCGAGCAGGATCTTGGCGTCGACCTGGTCGTTCAGGATGCCGCGCTCGCGGCCCTCGCTCAGCACTTGCATGAACGCGCTGAACAGCGGTCGGTTCTGGTAGGCCTCGGTCTTGCGCCAGGTGTTGATGTACACCGAGCTCATGATCAGCTGCGCGACCTTCGGGTTCTTCTCGAAGAAGTCCAGCACCACCCAGAACACCTTGCGCAGGCGCTCCTTGTAGTCTTCGATACCCTGCAGGTGGTCGAGCATCCGCGCGGTCAGCTTGCCGAGCCAGGTGTCGAGACTCGAGAACAGCAGCGCTTCCTTGCTGCCGTAGTACTTGTAGATCGTCTGCAGCGAGACGTTGGCGGCGCGCGCGATCTCGATCAGGCCGACTCGATGGAATTCGCGGTTGGCAAACACGTCGAGCACGGCCTGCTCGATGCGCGCGCGCGTCTCGGGATCTAGCTGCGCCGGCTCGCGGCTGCGGGCAGTGGGATGCAGGCTGACGACGGTCATGTCGGTAATTTAGGTTACGAGTCGGGCGTGGCGCCAGTGTACCTGACCCATACGCCACCGTATTGACAGGTCGGGTAGCGTCGACTAGGGTTTGCCGCAGTGCGGCAATTACGAGCTTGGCGGATCGCCCGCCCCGCTCCGCCCCACCAAGGACGACCTGACTTAGCGCTGGGTAAGAGGCCTTACCAGCAGACGTGGAGAACCCATGACGGACGCCTTCATTTACGACGCGTTGCGCACCCCGCGCGGCAAGGGCAAGAAGGACGGCAGCCTGCACTCGGTCACTCCGGTGCACCTGCTGTCGAACCTGTTTGACGCGCTGCGCGACCGCCACCAGCTCGACACTTCGCAGGTTGACGACGTCGTGCTCGGCTGCGTCACGCCAGTCGGCGAGCAGGGCGCGGACATCGCGCGCACCGCGGTGCTCTACTCCGGCTGGGACCAGAGCGTCGCCGGCGTCACCCAATCGCGCTTCTGCGCCTCTGGCCTCGAGTCGGTGAACCTCGCCGCGATGAAGGTGATGAGCGGCATGGAGAACCTGGTCGTCGCCGGCGGCATCGAGAGCATGTCGCGCTGGCCGATGGGCTCCGACGGCGGTGCGATGGCGATGGATCCGCGCGTCAACCAGATGATGGGCTTCGCGCCGCAGGGCATCGGCGCCGACCTGATCGCCTCGCTCGAGAACTTTTCGCGGCGCGACGTCGATGAATTCGCGGTGCGCTCGCAGCAGCGTGCCGCGGCAGCGCAGGCCGAAGGGCGCTTCAGGAGTTCCGTCGTGCCGGTCAAGGACGTCAACGGCCTGACGGTGCTCGACCGTGACGAGACCATCCGCGGCGACACCACGGTCGAGACGCTGGCCGGCCTCAAGCCCGCGTTCGAACAGATGGGCCTGATGGGCTTCGACGCCACCGCGCTGCGCAAGTACACCACGGTCGAGAGGATCAACCACGTGCACCACGCCGGCAATTCGTCCGGCATCGTCGACGGCGCCGCGCTG
>JBOICR010000245.1:0-8650 GCA_050740195.1 Nevskiaceae bacterium
CCTCACCCGTGTAGACCGACAGCCGCTGCATGTGCGGCAGCGTGTCGCGCGCGCCGGTGAAGCCGAAATTCAGCTTGCCGTCGTAGCTGACGCAGGTGATGTTCAGCGCGCCGCCGTGGGCCAGCAGCGAGAGTGGGTACATCGCCTCGAGCCGCGCGCCCTGGAAATACAGCGGCTTGTCCGGCCCCGGCACGTTGGAGATCGTCACGTTGAACACCGGGCGGGTGCGCCCGCCGATGCCGGTGACCAGCGACAGGATGTACGGCGCCATCACCAGCATCGTGTACTGGGTCAATGCGCCGCGCGGCAGGCTCTGCAGGTGGTCCTTGGCGATGCGCGTGGAGTGCGTGATCGCCTTCAGGCGCTTCTTCGGATCCGCGATGTCGGTGCCGAGGCTGGCCATGATGAAGCTGATCGCGGTGCCGTGGCCCTGGTCGTCGGCCGGGCGCACGTTGACCGGGATGCCAGCGGTCATCGGCCGGCCGGGCAGCTGGTGCGCCTCCTTCAGGAAGCGGCGCAGCGCGGTGCCGCACAGCCACAGCACCACATCGTTGAGCGTTGCGTCGGCTTTCTTGGCCAGCGCCTTCAGGTCCGCGAGGTCGTACTGCTGCGTGGCGAAGCGCCGCGCGCCGGTGATGCGGTAGTTCAGCGCCGAGACCGGTGCCATGAACGGGCCGATCAGGTCCTTGTTGTCGCCGCCCTTCATCAGCCGGCCCAGCGCGCGCGCCAGCTCCGGCACCGAGCGCGCCTGTTTCCTCAGCCCGCTGGTCGCGCTCGACAGCGCGCCCTCCGGGATCGGCGGCGGCTCCTCGTCGTCCTTCTTCTTCTCCGGCGGTGGCGCCGCCCATGGCGGCGGCAGCTTGCGCGAGGCGGCCGCCGTGTCGCCGAGCACGCGCTGGAGCATGCGCATGCCGCTGATGCCGTCCACCAGCGAGTGGTGCATCTTGGTGTACAGCGCCATGCGGTTGTTCTCGAGCCCCTCGATCAGGGTCGATTCCCACAGCGGCCGCGTGAAGTCGAGCTGGCGGCTGTGCAGGCGCGACACCAGGATGCCGAGCTCGCGCTCGCCGCCCGGCTTGGGCAGCGCCGAGTGGCGGACGTGAAAGTCCATGTCGATGTCGTCCTCGAGCTGCCACACCGGCAGCACGCGGCGCAGCGCCGGGTTCTTCAGCTTGAAGTTCCACGGCGGGTGCGCCTCGGTGTGCGACTTCAGGTGCGCGACGAGCTTTTGCGCGAAGTCCCCGGACGCATCGTCGGGCAGCTGGAAGATCAACAGGCTGCCGACGTGCATCGGCGTGTCGATCGAGTCGACCGCCAGCCAGGATGCGTCGAGCGGATTGAGGCGCTTGGTGCCCGGCATGTTCTTGTCCCCCCGTTTGGGCAGACAGTATACGGCGGCCCCCCGGGGCTATACTCCCGCCCCCGCCCGCCGCCGCTGGATCCGACATGAGCACCGCCGTTTCGCAGCTTCCTCTCGCCGCCAGCACGCCCGCCGGCCTCGAGGCCGAGATCCGGCGCGTGTTCGACCGCCAGCACGACACCGCGCTGCGCCTGCGCAAGTCCACCGCCGCCGAGCGCATCGCCAGGATCATGCGGCTGCATGACGCGGTGATGGCGCGCCGGCCCGAGTTCTACGAAGCGGCCTACAAGGATTTCAGGAAGCCGCCGGCCGAGGTCGATCTCGCCGAGATCCTGCCGGTCATCAGCGAAGCCAAGCATGCCAAGCGCGCGCTCAAGAAATGGATGAAGCCGCACGGCGTCTGGCCGACCAGCCTGACCATCGGCCTGAAGTCATGGGTCCAGCACGAGCCCCGCGGCCGCTGCCTGATCATCTCGCCGTGGAACTACAACGTGAACCTGTCGTTCGGGCCGCTGGTGTCGGCGCTCGCGGCCGGCAACACCGCGATCCTGAAGCCGTCCGAGATGACGCCGCACCTGTCGGGCGTGATGGTGCGCATCGTCAGGGAAATCTTCACCGAGGACGAAGTCGCGATCTTCGAGGGCGACCAGGTCGTTTCGACGATGCTGCTGGCGCTGCCGTTCGACCACATCTTCTTCACCGGCTCGCCGGCGGTCGGCAAGATCGTGATGGCCGCGGCGGCCAAGAACCTCACCAGCGTCACGCTCGAGCTCGGCGGCAAGTCGCCGACCATCATCGACGAGACTGCCGACCTCAAGATGGCGGCGCAGACGCTGATGTGGGGCAAGTACACCAACTGCGGCCAGACCTGCATCGCCCCGGACTACCTCTACGTGCACCCGGGCGTGAAGGACGCATTCGTGGCCGAGTGCCGCGCGGTGATCCAGGCCTGTTATGGCGCGACCGCGGCCGAACAGATGGCCTCAAAGAACCTGGCGCGCATCGTCAACGCGCGCCACACGCAGCGCATCGCCGGCCTGCTGGCCGATGCGAAGCAGAAAGGCGCCAAGGTCGTGATCGGCGGCGAAGTCAGCGAGAAGGACTGCTTCATCCAGCCGACCTTCCTCGAGAACATCCCGGCCGACGCGCGCATCCAGTCCGAGGAGATCTTCGGGCCGCTGCTGCCGATCCTGACGTACACGGACCTCGACGCGGTCATCGCGCACATCAACCGCCAGCCCAAGCCACTGTCGCTGTACATCTGGAGCAAGAGCGAGCGCAACATCGAGCGCGTGCTGAAGGGCACCAGCGCCGGCGGCACCTGCATCAACCATTGCGTCGTGCAGTACGGCCACGCCAACCTGCCGTTCGGCGGTGTCAACAACTCCGGCATCGGCAGCGCGCACGGCTTCTACGGTTTCAAGGCCTTCTCGCACGAGCGCGCCGTGGTGCGCACGCGGATCATGCTGGCCCGCACCCTGTTCCCGCCGTACACCGAGTTCAAGGCCAAGCTGATGAACCTGATGCTGAAGACGCAGTAAGTCTTCAGGCGACCTGCGCCCGCCGCGCCGACAGGTCCACGACGTCGGCTTTCTCGGCGTAGTTGCCGAGGATGTAGCCCGCGGTGAAGTGATCGGTCTGGATCACATCGAGCCGCGCCTTGTCGAACTCGGCGACGAGGTCGGCCTCTTCGCGCGTCAGCAGCCTGCGGTTGACCGCGTCGGTGAGGCGCTCCGCGGTGTCGTCGCCGGCGAGTTCCTCCTTCACCATCATCTTGTAGTACTTGAGGAACGCCGGCTCGGCTTTCTGCAGCAGGCTCCACGCATGCTCGATGCGGCCGACCGGATCGTGCGGCCCGCCGTTCTTGAACACCAGCCACGACACGCGGTCGCGCAGGCCGGTCTGCTGCAGCAACTGGTTGGCCACCTTCGCGTTGAGTGAGTCGGACACCGGTTCGTACCAGTTGCCGAGCGGGAACACGACGCGGCGCATGATGAAGCGCGCCCACGCCGCCGGAAAGTTGTTGCAGAACTCGTCGAAGGCCTTGGTGATCTCGAACAGGCAGTTGTCCATCGCCCAACGCATGTGCGCGTCGTCCTCGGCCTGCTCGCCCCCGCTGTTCCCGGCGTGGTGCAGGTAGTACTTCAGCACGCAGCTCGCGATGTACAGCTGCGACAGCACGTCGCCCAGGCGCGCCGACAGGCGCTCCTTGAACTTGAGCTTGCCGCCGAGCACGCCCATGGTCAGGTCGGAGACGAAGGCGAGGCAGGCCGAGAAACGCTCGAGCTGGCGGAAGTAGTGCGCGGTGTGGCCGGCGACCGGCGCGCGGGCCAGGCGCGAGCCGGTCAGGCCCAGCGTCATGCCGCGCACGGCGCGGTTGATGGAGAAGCCGAGGTGCCCGAACAGCGCCTGGTCGAACGCCGGCAGGTCGTCGGCGCGCGCCGCCTCCATCTCCGGGAACACGTAGGGATGGCAGCGGATCGCGCCCTGGCCGAAAATCATGAGATTCCGCGTCAGGATGTTGGCGCCCTCGACCGTGATCGCCACCGGCGTCGCGCGATACGCGACCGACAGCGAGTTGCGCGGACCCTGCTGGATGCCGCGGCCGGACAGCACGTCCATCGAATCGATGACCACGCGGCGCATCAGCTCGGTCATGTGGTACTTGGCGATCGCGGTGACGACGCTCGGCGCGCAGTGGTCCACGGCGGATGCCGTCAGCACGCGCATCGCCTCGAGCGTGTAGGCGTTGCCCGCGATCCGGCCGGTCGCTTCCTGCACGCCCTCGAACTGGCCGATCGCGACCTTGAACTGGCGGCGAATGCGCGCGTAGGCGCCGACCATGCGGTAGCTGCCCTGGCCGGCCGCGGTCGCCAGCGCCGGCAGCGAGATGCCGCGCCCGGCCGACAGGCACTCGACCAGCATGCGCCAGCCCTTCCCCGCCATGGCCGGGCCACCGATGATCCACTCGACCGGGATGAAGACGTCCTTGCCGAAGATCGGGCCGTTGTGGAACGCGGCGCCGGGGTAATGGCGCCGGCCGATGATGACGCCGGGATGCCTGGCCGGAATCAGCGCGCAGGTGATGCCGTAGTCGACCCTGGTCTTGTCGCCGAGCAGGCCGTCCGGGTCGCGCAGCTTGAACGCCAGGCCGACCACGGTCGCGACCGGCGCCAGAGTGATGTAGCGCTTCTCGAAGTTCATGCGGATGCCGAGCGTCTTCTTGCCTTCGTGCTCGCCGTAGCCGACCACGCCGAGGTCCGGCATCGCGGTGGCGTCGGAGCCGGCCTCGGGGCCGGTCAGGCCGAAGCACGGCAGCTCGGTGCCCTTGATCAGGCCCGGCAGCCACTGCTTCTGCTGTTCCTTGGTGCCGTAGTACATCAACAGCTCGCCGGGGCCGAGCGAGTTGGGCACCATCACGGTGACGGCCAGCGTGATGGACTTGGTGGCGAGCTTGGTGACGACACAGGACTGCGCGTAGGCCGAGAACCCCAGGCCGCCGAACTCCTTCTTGATCAGCATCGCGAAGAAGCCCTTGTCCTTGAGGTACTGCCAGACCTCCGGCGTGAGGTCCTTGTCCTCGAACTCGCACTTCCAGTCGTCCACCCTCTTGCAGACTTCCTCGACCTCGGTTTCGAGGAACGACTTCTCGGCCGGCGTCAGCTTGGTGTACGGAAAGTCGAGCAGCTTGTCCCACTCGGGCCGGCCGCGGAACATCTCGGCCTCCCACCAGACGTCGCCGGCCTCGAGCGCCTCGCGCTCAGTCGAGGACATTTCCGGCAGCACGGCCTTGAACGGGCCGAAGATGAAGCGCGTCACCAGCGCCCGGCGCAGCGGATGGACGTTCAGGATCAGCGCGAGCGGCGCGAAGACGCCCAGCGCAATGGCCAGGCCGGTGAAGCCGAGCGCGCCGGTGCCGTAAAGGCCGAACAGCGCGCCGCCGATCGCCAGCGTCCAGACGAACAGCGGCGCTCCGACGTAGGCCAGGATCCAGGCGACGGCGACGCAGATCAGGGCGACGAGCATGGCGAACTCCGGCTAACCGTGACGATCAGGACCCGGTGCGGCGCACGGAAATCGGGGAATGGTGGTCTGTCCCCCATTTCCGCGGGATCAGGGTGCGCAGCATCAGCTTGAAGTACTCGCGGAACTTCGGTCCCGCCGGGAACTTGTGCGGCGTGTCGCGGTGCACCTGCTGGTTGCCGATGAACGTCGCGTAAGCGAACGTGGCCCACAGCGGCGCTTCCTCGGCGTTCATGCCGAGCGCGCGGTAGCACTTCTCGAGGTAGCCGAGGCGCAGCGCCGACACGCGCTGCACGACCTCGTTGACGCGGATGTCGTCGGTCGCGGCGGCCAGCGCGAGGTACAGGCGGCCGGCCTTGTAGCTGGAGTTGGCGCGCTTGAACAGGTTGAAGATGCGCTCGTACGGATCGGGCTCCTGGTCGAGCCCCGACACCACGTCCACCGTCTCGCGCTGTTCCCACAGCGCCAGCGCGGCCTTGATCAGCGCCTGCCGGTTCGGGAAATGCCAGTAGAAGCTGCCCTTGGTGACGTTCAGCCGCCGCGCCAGCGGCTCGACGGCGACGGCGTCGAGGCCGCCGCCGGCCATCACGTCCAGCGCGGCGGCCGCCCAGGCTTCCGCCGTAAGCGCTTGTTTCGACGGGCCCGCTTCGTTGAGATCGTTGGGCGACACCGACAGCCCCCCATACGCTGGCGTATTGTCGAGGGGACTTTAGCAACGCGCCCGGGAGCCGGCAAGATTTTTTCCGGAAACTGGCATATCGTGGCCGGGCCCTTCCGCAGGGAGTCCAGGAAATGAAACGCCTTCTCGCGCGCACGCTGCTGGTCGCCGCCGCACTCTCCGTCGCCGCCGCAGCCCAGGCGAAAGTGCCGCAGGCGGAAGCCGACCGGCTGAAAAAAGACCTCACGCCGATGGGCGCGGAGAAGGCCGCCAGCAAGGACGGGGCGATTCCGGCGTGGACCGGCGGCCTGACGACCTCGCCGGCCTGCTACAAGGGCGAGGGCACGCGCTACTGCGACCCGTTCGCGCAGGACAAGCCGCAATTCACCATCACGCCGGCCAACTACCAGCAGTACGCCGCGCGGCTGTCGGTCGGACAGATGGAGACGTTCAAGAAGTATCCGAGCTACAAGATGAACGTGTTCGCCTCGCGCCGGACCTTCGCCAACCCGCAGTTCATCTACGACGCGACCTACAACAACGCGCTGAAGGCCTCGCTCGGCGGCAACGGCGAGGCGCTGGTCGACGCGATCATGGGCGCGCCGTTCCCGATCCCGAAGGACGGCTATGGGCCGATCTGGAATCACAAGGTGCGTTATTTCGGGGCCAGCGTGCAGCGCTGGAACAACCAGTTCGCGGTCACCACGTCGGGCGGCTACAACCAGGTCAAGATCCGCGAGGACGTGATGTTCCCGTACATGCGCAAGGGCGCGACGCCGGAAGGCATCAACAACGTCATCATCTACTTCCTGCAGATCGTCACCGCCCCCGCGCGCCTGGCCGGCACGATCACTTTGGTGCACGAGACGATGGACCAGATCAAGGAGCCGCGCCGCGCCTGGCAGTACAACCCCGGCCAGAAGCGCCTGCGCCGCGCGCCGAACATCGGCTACGACAACCCGGGCACGGCCTCGGACGGCCTGCGCACCAACGACCAGACCAACAGCTACAACGGCGCGATGGACCGTTACACCTGGAAGATCGTCGGCAAGAAAGACCTGTACGTGCCGTACAACTCGTACGTGCTGCACGACGGCAAGTACAAGTACGCCGACATCATGCGGAAGAGCCACATCAACCAGGACCTGCCGCGCTACGAGCTGCACCGCGTCTGGGTGGTGGACTCGACGACCAAGCCGGGCACGACGCACATCTACAAGCGCCGCACGTTCTACATCGACGAGGATTCCTGGGCGATCGTGGTGGTCGACATCTACGACCGCCGCGACCAGCTGTGGCGCTTCCAGGAAACGCACACGGCGATGGCGTACGACAAGCCGTTCCTCGCGCCGGTCGGCGAGACGATCTACGACCTGCAGTCCAACCGCTACTTGGCGCAGGCGTTCAACAACGAGGATCCGGAGAACGTCGAAAAGGAATTCGACGACGACTACTTCTCGCCGACCAACGTGTCGAAGCAGGCGATCAAGTAGGAGCGGTCACTTCTTCGCGGCGGGTGCCTCGCCCTTCTCGATGGCGAGCAGCTCGACTTCGAACACCAGCGCCTCGTTCGGGCCGATCTTGTTGCCGGCGCCGCGCTCGCCGTAGGCGAGGTTGGCCGGGATGAACAGCTTGGCCTTGCCGCCGACCTTGACCAGCTGCAAGCCTTCGGTCCAGCCCGGGATCACGTTGGTCAGCGGGAACGTCACCGGCTGGCCGCGCTCGTAGGAGCTGTCGAACTCGGTGCCATCGATCAGCGTGCCCTTGTAGTGGACGCTGACCTTGTCGCTGGCCTTCGGCAGGGCGCCGGCGCCCTCCTTCACCGTCTCGATCTGCAGGCCGCTGGCCGTGGTCTTCACGCCGGCGCGCTTGCCGTTGTCGGCCAGGAACTTCTCGCCGGCAGCCTTGGCCGCGGCGGCCTTGGAGGTGCGCTCTTCCATCTGCTTCTGCTGCAGGCGGCGCGACACTTCGCTCTTGATCTGGTCGCGCGCGGCGTCGTCGAGGCGTGGCGTCTTGCCGTCCAGCGTCTCGCGGATGCCCTGCATCAGCGCGTCGACGTCGACGTCTGCCTTCACCGGCGCCAGCGACTTGCCGATGTCGACGCCGATCGAATACGCAAACTTCTGCGATTCGGTCGTCAGCGCGGAGGCCTCGCTGCCGTCCTTCTTCGCGCAGCCGGCAGCCAGGGCGGCCGTCAGCACGACGGCCAGGATTTTATGGGTCAGGTTCATTGAGCGCTCGTAAATTGGGGATGTGAAAACGCGGGGCTCGGGCCCCGCGGGGCGCAGAGTGTATACCGGGTCGGGGCCGCTGTGCCCGCCCGCTCGAAGGAGCGGGTCGGCGGGGCTCCCTCCGGGGATGGCTCGCCTTGTCGCCGCGCTAACTCGCCTCGCCAGGTCTCGGCTCGCCATGGCGCGGCGACCCTTCGCTGCGCTCAGGGCTCCGCTCGGCTGCGCTTGAGTCCCCTCCGGGAGCCACGCCGACCCCGCTCCCGATCGAGTAGGGGCTCACATGGCGACAACCGCCGAGGGATCGCGTCGGGACTGGTGTGCCCGGATCGCGAAAGTAAAGGCGCAGCGAGCAGCGCGGGCATCGAGCGAGCCATGAAG
>JBOICR010000246.1:0-2152 GCA_050740195.1 Nevskiaceae bacterium
GATCGTTACCACCGAGCAGACCGTCGCCGCGCTGACCGGCGATCGCACCGACAAGGCGCGCCAGTTCGACCGCGTCGCCCTCAAGGGCCGCGAGGGCGAGCTGGTGCTGCACATGATCGACTGGGACGAGGAAGCCGACGCCACCCGCATGCGCACCGTGACGCCGGCCGCGCCGGCCGCGTCGGTGAAGAAGTTGCAGCTCACCTTCGGCGACAAATCGGTGCTGCTATTCACCGAAGGCAAGACGCTGACGCTGGGCCGCTCGGCCGAGTGCAGCCTGGTGGTGGCCACCGGCTTCGCCTCACGGCTGCATGCCAAGGTCGTCATGCGCCGCGGCCGCTACGTGCTGGCCGACGAGAGCACCAACGGCTCCTACGTCATGCCGGGCGGCCTTGGCTCCGGTGCGCAGGAGGTCTTCATCAAGCGCGAGGAGTTCCTGCTGCCGGACAAGGGCGTGTTCAGCCTCGGCCAGAGCTGCGCGGCCGAGGACGCCAAGGTCGTCCAGTTCTCGCTGGCGACTGGCTAGACCTATACGCGCCCAAGAAGGCCATCGAACAGCAGCGACAGCGTTTCCAGCTGGTCGTTGAGCGTGTGGCCGCTATCGAGCAGGTGCAGCGCCGCGTTGCGCTCACGCGCGAAGCGGATGCCGACGTCGACCGGCACGACGTCGTCGCGCCAGCCATGCACCACCACGGTCGCGGCAGGGCAGTCCTGGGGCTCTTCATCCCAACCCGGGAAGTACAGCGCCGGAGCCATCAGGAACAGCGCCCGGGGCTTCAGCGCGGAGCTGGCCATCGCCGAGACGTACGCGCCCATGCTGGAGCCGGCGAGCACGAGCGTGCGCGCCGCCGGCGCCAGCTTCAGCAGGTGCGCGACGCGCTCTTTGGGGTCGTGCGTGTGACTATAATCCGGGCTGAGCACCTCGAAATTCCGCGCGCGCGCCACTTCGGCAAGCCGCGTGATCTTGGTGCCCCACGGGCCGCTTTCCTTGCCGTGGGCGAAGCACACCAGTCGTTCGGGAATGGCCATCGGAGCAGGAACGTGAAGCGTCCCGGCATGATATCCAAAGCCCTCGGGCGGGTCCGCCAGCGGCGCAAGCAGCCGATGGACGTGGTCCTGACGCTCAAGATCAACTTCGGCGACGGCCCGGGCGATGCGGTGACGCTGTTCGACGAGCAGCGCGTGCCGCTGGTGGGCAGCGTGTTTGAGAACCGCGATCGGATCGCGCGCGAATTCGTGAAGCTGCTGGTCCGTGCCGGCACGCGGGGCCGGGGGCGCGCGTGAAAGGCCTGCAGATCCTGAACGCCGCCGTTCTGATCACCGGCTCGGTGATGGCGCTCAACCTTGCCGTCGTCTGCCTGCTGTACGGCGTGAACCTCGATTTCGCGCCGCGCCTGGCAGCCGACCTGCCGCGGCTGTTCGCGCTGACCGCGCTGTTCGCGGCGCTCGGCCTGGCCGGGGCGGGCGCGTTCGTCGGCCAGCGGCGCCAATGGACCTGGCGCTGGGTGTTGCAGGCGCTGCCGATCGTGCCGGTCCTCGGCCTCGCGGTGTTCCTGGCCGGGCTGGGGGCCTGATCGTGGCAGCGAAAATCCTGGCGTTCGCGGGCAGCGTCCGCAATGAATCCTTCAACCGCCGGCTGCTGCCCGCAGCCATCGAGGGCGCCCGCAGCGCCGGCGCCGAGGTCACCCACATCGAGCTGAAGGACTTTCCGCTGCCGCTGTTCGACCAGGACCAGGAGGCGCGCGAGGGCCTGCCGCCCAACGCCCGCAAGCTGAAGGACCTTTTCAAGGCCCACGGCGGTCTGTTGCTGGCCTGTCCCGAATACAACGGATCGATCACGCCCTTGCTCAAGAACACGCTGGACTGGGTTTCGCGTCAGGACGGCGCCGAGTCGGGCACCGTTCCATACAAGCGCAAGGCCGCCGGCCTGATATCGGCTTCCGATGGGCGCTGGGGCGGCATCCGCGGCCTGACCCAGGTGCGCCATACCTTGACCATCCTCGGCTGCATCGTGCTGCCGGAGCAGTACTGCCTGTCGGCCGCGAGCAAGGCTTACGATGACGCTGGTCGGATCATCGACGACAAGGTCCGCAAGGGCGCCGGCGCGATCGGCGGGCGGCTGGCGGAGTTCCTGAAGCAGGGAAGCGCGTGA
>JBOICR010000247.1:0-9241 GCA_050740195.1 Nevskiaceae bacterium
CAGGTTGTTGACCACCAGGGTGGCCAGCGCCTCGCCTTCAACATCCTCGGCGACGATCAGCAGAGGACGGCCGGACTTGGCCACGCCTTCCAGCACCGGCAGCAGCTCACGGATGTTGGAGATCTTCTTCTCGGTGATCAGGATCAGCGGGTTTTCCAGCTCGCACTGCTGCGACTGGGCATTGTTGATGAAGTACGGGCTGAGGTAGCCGCGGTCGAACTGCATGCCCTCGACGACGTCGAGTTCGTTGTGCAGCGACTTGCCTTCCTCGACCGTGATCACGCCTTCCTTGCCGACCTTGTCCATGGCCTGGGCGATGTTCTCGCCGATCGACTCGTCGCTGTTGGCCGACACCGTGCCGACCTGCGCGATCGCCTTGCGGTCCTTGCAGGGCTTCGACATCTTCTTCAGCTCGTCGACGACGGCTTCGACCGCCTTGTCGATGCCGCGCTTGATCTCCATCGGATCGATGCCCGCGGCGACCGACTTCATGCCCTCGTTGACGATGGCCTGGGCCAGAACGGTTGCGGTCGTCGTACCGTCGCCGGCCTCATCCGAGGTCTTCGACGCGACTTCCTTGACCAGCTGCGCGCCCATGTTCTCGAACTTGTCCTTCAGCTCGATTTCCTTGGCGACGGAGACGCCGTCCTTGGTGACGGTGGGGGCGCCGAAGCTCTTGTCGAGCACGACGTTACGGCCCTTGGGGCCGAGGGTGACTTTGACCGCGTTAGCCAGGATGTTGACGCCGGCCTGGAGGCGCGAGCGCGCGTCGTCGGCGAAGCGGACTTCTTTAGCTGCCATGTTCGTATTCCTTTAAGAGTGTTCGATTACTTGCCGCCGACCACGGCGATGATGTCGTCTTCCTTCATGGAGACGTACTCGTCGCCGTCGAGCTTGATCTCGGAGCCCGAGTACTTGCCGAACAGCACGATGTCGCCCTTCTTGACGTCGCAAGGACGGACCTTGCCGTCGTCCATCAGGCGGCCCGGGCCCACGGCGACCACTTCACCGCGGTTGGCCTTCTCGGCAGCGCTGTCGGGGATGAGGATGCCGCCGGCGGATTTCTTCTCTTCTTCCAGACGCTTCACGATCACGCGATCGTGCAAGGGACGCAGCTTCATGAACAATCTCCAGTGAATTCAATTATCTAGATAGTCCGGGGCCCAGTCGCGTTGTTAGCACTCTCCCCCAGAGGCTGCTAATCATAGGGGCGGCCGCGCCATATTCAAGTCCCGTTCAGGTGATTCGTGCGATGTAATGGCCATGACCGGCGACACCCCGGTCCCGCCCGTACGGTTTTTGGAGGGGTTCATGCGCTTCGCCATCGTCAGCCTCGTTTCGTGGACCCTGCTCGCCACTCTTCCGGCCGCTGCTGCCGAGCCCCAGCACGATCCTGCCGGCGACCCGCCAGCGGCCGGGGCACAGGGCACCGACGAGGTGACCCGCGAGGAGGTGGAGCGCAAGAAGCGCGAACTGCGCGAGATGGAGCGCGAACTGCGGGAGCAGGAGCGCGCCAGGGAAGTGGAGCGCAAGCTGCAGGAGCGGCGCGAGCGCAGCGAGGCCGCGCAGGATGACGAGTACGAGCGCCGTGAGTCGCGCCGGCGCGCCTCCGGGATGCGCATCTGGGGCGGGCTGGGCACCGGCATCTCCTATGCGTGGGCCGAGACCGTCTGCAGCCCGAGCTTCGGCGCCGAGTGCAGCGAGCAGGGCCTGCTCAACACCTACATGGCCAACTTCACCGTCTCGGCCAACAACGGCATGACCGTGCGCCTGCGCGGCGTCCGTGCCACCGATCCGGGCAGCGACCAGCACGTCCCCTACGAGACGGCGGCGCTGATCGGCAGCCGCTTCGGCCGCAGCAACTGGTACGGCCTGTTCGGCGCCGGCGTGCTGCACAACGTCGACGACGAGTTCGTGAAGGGCGACGAGAGCACGACCGGCCTGGCCTGGGAAGTGATCTTCGCGCCCAGCACTGACAGCCCGATGGGCCTGGAGCTGGGGTTCCAGGGCAACGCCGGCAACTACGCCGACTTCATCGCCTTCAACTTCGGGGTCCGCTTCGGCGCGCTGCGCTAGGCAGGGGCGGCGGGATACAATCCCGGCCACTTTTTTGGCCCGGGAGCCCCATGACTTCGTTGCCGCGCAAGGTCGCCATCGTCGGCGGCGCCCGCATCCCGTTCTGCCGCTCGAACACGCTGTACGCGCAGCGCAGCAACCAGGACATGCTGACCGCGTCCTTCAAGGCGCTGGTCGACAAGTACCAGTTGCACGGCGAGACGCTCGGCGAAGTCCAGGCCGGCGCGGTGCTGAAACACTCGCGCGACTTCAACCTGTGCCGCGAGTCGGCGATGTCCTCGGGCCTGGCCGCCGAGACGCCCGCCTCCGACGTGCAGATGGCCTGCGGCACCGGCCTGCAGGCCACGATCAACATCGCCAACAAGATCGCGCTGGGCCAGATCGACGTCGGCATGGCCGGCGGCGTGGACACCGCCTCGGACGCGCCCATCAGCGTCAACGAGAAGCTGCGCCAGCAGCTGCTCAAGGTGAACCGGGCCAAGACCCCGGGCCAGCGCGCCCTCGCGTTCGCCGGCGCGCTGCCGAAGTTCCTGTCGATGCCCTCCGTGCCGTCGGTGCAGGAGCGCCGCACGGGCATGTCGATGGGCGAGCACTGCGAGCTGATGGTCAAGGAGTGGAAGATCCCGCGCGAAGACCAGGACCAGCTCGCGTTCCTGTCGCACAAGAACGCAGCCAAGGCCTACGACGCCGGCTTCTACCAGGACCTGGTCGTTCCCTACTCCGGCGCCGAGCGCGACAACAATCTGAGGGCCGACACCACGCTCGAAAAACTGGCCTCGCTCGGTCCCGCGTTCGACAAGGAGTCCGGCCGCGGCACGCTGACTGCCGGCAACTCGACGCCACTGACCGACGGCGCCTCGGCGGTGCTGCTGGCCTCGGAAGACTGGGCCAGGGCGCACGGCATGAAGGTGCAGGCCTACCTGACCGGCTGCCAGACCGCCGCCGTGGATTTCGTGAACAAGAAGGAAGGCCTGCTGATGGCCCCGGCCTACGCGGTGCCGCGCATGCTGGCGCGCCACGGACTCTCGCTGCAGGACTTCGACTTCTACGAGATCCATGAGGCGTTCGCCGGCCAGGTACTCTGCACGCTGAAGGCCTGGAACGACGACAAGTTCTGCAAGGAGCGCGTCGGCCTGCCGGGCAAGCTGGGCGAGATAGAACGTTCCAAGCTGAACATCAAGGGCAGCAGCGTCGCATTGGGCCACCCGTTCGCCGCGACTGGCGGCCGCATCCTGGCGACGCTGGCCAAGATCATCGACCAGAACAATGGCGGACGCGGCCTGGTCTCGATCTGCGCCGCCGGCGGTCTCGGCGTGACCGCGATCCTCGAGCGCTGAATTGTCGTCCTGAGCCGGCCGCGAGCCGGCTCAGTCCTTTTTGAGAGGAGTCATTAAAACCATGAACCTGTTTCGCACCAAACCCGTCACTCAGGACGCGTCGGCCAACACCGGGTTGCGCCGCGACCTCAACGCCTTCGACCTGACGATGCTCGGCATCGGCGCCATCATCGGCGCCGGCATCTTCGTGCTGACCGGCATTTCGGCGGCGACGCAGACCGGCCCGGCCATCGTGCTGTCGTTCGTCGTCGCCGGCGTCGGCTGCGCCTGCGCCGCCCTCGCCTACGCCGAGCTCGCCGCCTCGATCGGCGGCTGCGGCAGCGCCTACGGCTACGGTTACGCCGGCTTCGGCGAGCTGCCGGGCTGGGTGATCGGCTGGATGCTGATCGCCGAGTACGCCATTGCCGTGTCGGCGGTGTCGGTCGGCTGGTCGGGTTACTTCAACTCGTTCCTGCAATCGGTCGGCATGGGCCTGCCGCAGGCGCTGCTGCACGGGCCGTTCGACGCAACCCCGGGAATCATCAACCTGCCCGCGGTCGGCATCGTCTCCGCGCTGGTGGTGCTGCTGGCCAGCGGCGCCAAGATGAGCGCGCGCGCCAACGAGATCATGGTGTTCATCAAGCTCGCAGCGATCGCGCTGTTCATCGGCGTCGCGTTGTTCCACATCAACCCCGCCAACTGGTCGCCGTTCATCCCGCCGGTCGAAGTCGTCGCTTCCGGCGCGTCCGGCACCTCGACCCTCGACATGAAGCTGATCGAGCTCATCGCCGGCGGCGGCGAGGCCACGCGCTTCGGCGTCCCTGGCATCTTCGGCGGCGCGGCCATCATCTTCTTCGCCTACCTCGGCTTCGACGCGGTCTCGACTTCGGCCGAGGAGACCGCCAACCCGCAGCGCGACCTGCCGATCGGCATCATCGGCTCGCTGGTCATCTGCACCGTGCTCTACATCGTCGTGTCCGGCCTGCTGACCGGCATCGTCTCCTACAAGGACCTGAACGTGCCCTCGCCGGTCGCGCACGCGATGCTGCAGATCGGCCAGACCTGGGCCGCTGGCGTGATCTCGATCGGCGCCATCGCCGGCCTGACCACGGTGTGCCTGGTCATGTACTACGGCCTGACGCGCCTGCTGTTCGCGATCGCGCGCGACGGCCTGCTGCCGCGCAGCCTGGCCACGCTCAGCGAGAAGAGCCGCAGCCCGGTGCGGATCATCTACGTGACCGGCGCGATCATGGTGTTCATGTCGGGCTTCGTCTCGCTCGGCAACCTGGCGTCGCTGACCAATTTCGCCACGCTCGCCGCGTTCGTCGTGGTCTGCGGCGGCGTCATCCTGCTGCGCCGCCGGCAACCGGACCTGCCGCGGCCGTTCAAGACGCCGGGCTATCCGTTCGTGCCGGCGCTCGGCATCGTCGTGTGCACCTACCTGATGCTGAACCTGTCGGTGACGACCTGGATCGCGTTCGCGATCTGGATGAGCCTCGGCCTGGTCGTGTACTTCGCGTACTCCTACTCGCACAGCACGCTGGCGACACAGTCGAAGTAGCGGCCCGGGGCCGCGCCGATGCAAGGGTTCTTCGGGTTCCTCGAGGCGGTAAACGCCGTCATGCTCGGCGTGCCGACGCTGATCGCCCTGCTGTCGGTCGGCGTGCTGTTCACCATCTGGAGCCGCTTCGGCCAGTACCGCTCGCTGACGCATGGCGTGCGCCTGCTGCGCGGCAAGGTGCCGGGCGTCAGCGGCCAGGGCCCCGGCGCGCTGTCGCACTTCCAGGCGCTGTCGGCCGCGCTGTCGGCGACGGTCGGCCTCGGCAACATCGGCGGCGTCGCCATCGCCGTGTCGCTGGGCGGTCCCGGCGCGGTGTTCTGGATGTGGATGGTGGGCCTGGCCGGCATGGCGCTGAAGTCCACCGAGGTGACGCTGTCGCTGCTCTATCGCAACACCGAGCATGCCGACAACCCGCACGGCGGCACCATGTGGGTATGCAAGAAGGGCTTCGCCGAGCTGTCGCCAAAGCTGGCGAAGCTCGGCGCGGTCGCCGGCGCCCTGTTCACGATCCCGCTGATCCTGTTCGCCATCAGCGGCGGCAACATGTTCCAGGCCTGGAACGTCGGCGAGCTGACGCGCAGCTATTTCGGCGTGCCGCCGTGGATCACCGGCATCGTCATGGCGGTGCTGGTCGGCCTGGTCATCCTCGGCGGCATCAAGCGCATCGGCGCAGTGGCCGGCTGGCTGGTGCCGCTGATGTGCGGCATCTATGTCGTGAGCGGCATCGGCGTGCTGGTCGCCAACGCCGGCGCGCTGCCCGGCGTGCTGCGCGACATCTTCTCGTGCGCGTTCTCGGCCACCGAGGGCGTCGGCGCCTTCACCGGTGCGACGCTCGGCATGGCCTTCATCTTCGGCATGCGCCGCGCGCTGTTCTCGTCGGAGTCGGGCCTGGGCTCCGCGCCGATCGCGCATTCGGCGGTGCGCACTCCCGAGCCGGTCACCGAGGGCGTGGTCGCCGGCCTGGAGCCGTTCATCGACACGCTGGTGGTGTGCACCATGACCGCAATGGTGATCCTGGTGTCCGGCGTCTGGAAGCGCGGGCCCGCCGCCGCCTGGTATGCCGGGCCGGCGCTGATCGAAGTGGCGCCGGGCCAGTGGCAACCGGGCAGCGGCCTGCTGCCCGAGGCCGAGGGCGTCTGGAAGGCCGGCGACCAGGTGTTCATCGTGGTCGAGAAGGATCCCGGCCAGCGCGCCAAGCTGTACGGCAGCGTGGTCGAGGGCGAGGCCGGCCTGGCCGTCACCTGGCGCCCGCTGGCGCACGCGACGGCCCCGCGGCTGGCCGAGAACGGCATCTTCATCGACTATCCGGCGGCGACCCTCACCGCGATCGCCTTCGACTCGGCGTTTTCCGGGCTGGGCCGGTGGATGGTCACGTTGACGGTCTGGATGTTCGCGCTCTCGACCATGATCACCTGGAGCTACTACGGCGAGCAGGGCGTGGTGTACCTGGCCGGCGAGCGCTGGGTGGCGCCCTATCGCTGGCTGTGGTGCGCGCTGATTTTCGTGACCTGCCTAGGCTTCATTCGCACCGACGCCGAGATCGACACGCTCAGCACGGTGGCGCTCGGCTTCATGCTCGCGGTCAACCTGCCGACCATGCTGCTGCTCGGCCACAAGGCCATGGGCGCGTGGCACGACTACTTCCGGCGGCTGACGAGCGGCGAACTCGGACGTGGCTGAGGGCCGCCCCGCGCGCCCCGGCGTCCTGCTGACCAACCTCGGCACGCCCGACGCGCCGACCCCGCAGGCGATCCGGCCTTACCTGCGCGAATTCCTGTCCGACCGGCGCGTCGTCGACCTGCCGCGCTGGCTGTGGCTGCCGGTGCTGCACGGCGTGATCCTGCCGCTGCGGCCGCGCAAGCTCGCGCCGCTGTACGCGCGCATCTGGCGCACCGACGGCTCGCCGCTGCTCGCGCTCACGCGCGGGCTCGGCGCGGCGCTGGCCGGCGCGCTGCGGGACGTGCCGGTGGCAGTGGCGATGCGCTACGGCTCGCCGGGCATCGCCGCCGGTCTCGAGCAGCTGCGCGCCGCCGGCGTCGACCGGGTCGTCGTGCTGCCGCTGTATCCGCAGTACTCGGGCACCACCACCGCATCGGCCTTCGACGGCGTCGAGGCCGCGCTGCGCGCCCTCGGCTGGCAGCCGCCGCTCGCGCGCATCGCCGATTACCACGCCGACGACGGCTACATCGCGGCGCTGGCCGCCGGCGTGCGCGAGCACTGGGCCGCGCACGGCCGCGGCGAGCACCTGCTGCTGTCGTTCCACGGCATCCCGCAGCGCTATGCCGACCGCGGCGATCCCTACGGGCGGCAGTGCCAGGAAACCGCGCGCCGCCTCGCCGGCGCGTTGCAGTTGCGCGACGGCGACTGGCAGCTCGCCTACCAGAGCCGCGTCGGCAAAGCCGCGTGGCTCGGCCCGTACACCGACGTGGTGATCCCGCTGCTGGCCCGCCGCGGCGTGCGCCGGCTGGACGTCGCCTGCCCGGGGTTCGCCGTGGACTGCCTCGAGACGCTGGACGAGGTGGTGATCCGCTACCAGGCCGCGTTTGTCGCGGCAGGCGGTGAGGCACTACGCTACGTCCCCGCGCTGAACGCCCGGCCCGACCACGTCGCCGCGCTGGCGCGGATCGCGACCGCGCACCTCTCATGAGCCCCCACGATGGCTGAGTTCTTCTTCCAGTACGGCCTGTTCCTGGCCAAGGCGGCGACCTGGGTCGCCGCGATCGCGATCGTCGCGATCCTGCTGGCCAACCTCGCCCACCAGATGCGCGCGCAGTCCGCCGATCACCTCGAGGTGCGCGACCTGAACCACCGCTTCCGCGACCTGGCCGACAGCGTCAAGCACGCACTGCTGACGCCGGAGCAGTGGAAGAAGGAGATGAAAGCCCACAAGGCCGAGGACAAGGCGCGCGCGAAGGGCAAGCCGGCCGGCGCGGCGGAGGCCCCGCGTCCGAGAATCTTCGTGCTCGATTTCCACGGCGACCTCCAGGCCAGCGCCACCGCATCGCTGCGCGAGGAGATCAGCGCGCTGCTGCAGGTCGCGCGCGCCGGCGACGAGGCGCTGCTGCGACTCGAAAGCGAGGGCGGCGTCGTGCACGGCTACGGCCTCGCCGCCTCGCAGCTGCGCCGGATCCGCGACGCCGGCGTGAAGCTGACCGTCGCCGTCGACAAGGTCGCGGCCAGCGGCGGGTATCTCATGGCCTGCGTCGCCGGCCGCATCCTGGCCGCGCCGTTCGCGGTGCTCGGCTCGATCGGCGTGGTCGGCCAGCTGCCGAACTTCAACCGGCTGCTGAAGAAGAACGAGATCGATTTCGAGCTGCACACCGCCGGCGAGTACAAGCGCACGCTGACCGTGTTCGGCGAGAACACCGAGGCCGGGCGCGAGAAGTTCCGCGAGACGCTGGAGGACGCGCACGCGCTGTTCAAGCAGTTCATCCACGAGAACCGCCCGCAGGTCGACCTCGCGCAGGTCGCCACCGGCGAGCACTGGTTCGGCACGCGTGCGCTGTTGCTGAAGCTGGTCGACGAGCTCAAGACCAGTGACGATTACCTGCTCGAGCGGTCCGGCACCTGCGACCTTTACGAGCTGCGCTACCGGCGTCATCGCAGCCTGTTCGAGCGCCTGGCCGCCAGCTTTGCCGGGCTGCGTGCGACCCTCCCGCTGTAGTGCGCATCCACCCAGGAGCGACCCGATGATGAGACTGACCAGCGAGAGTTTCCGCCATGGCGGTGCCATCCCCGGCCGCTGTGCCTTCGCCGTCATGGATGCCAAGACCCACGTGCGCCTGTCCGACAACCGCAACCCCCAGCTGTCGTGGACCGGCGCGCCAGCCGGCACGAAAAGCTTCGTGCTGCTGTGCATCGACTCCGACTGCCCCACCGTCGGTGACAACGTCAACACGGAAGGCCGCACCGTCGCCAAGTCCCTGCCGCGCGCCGAGTTCATGCATTGGGCGATGGTGGACATCCCGGCGTCGGAGAGTTCGATCGCCGAGGGCGAATGCAGCCAGGGTGTGACGCCGCACGGCAAGACCGAGCCCAGGGGCCCGTCCGGCAGCCGCCAGGGCAAGAACGATTACACGGGCTGGTTCGCGGCCGACAAGACCATGGCCGGAACTTACCTTGGGTACGACGGTCCCTGTCCTCCCTGGAACGACGAACTGGCCCACCACTACCGCTTCGAGCTGCACGCCCTCGACGTCGGGCACTGCCCGGTCAAGGGCTGGTTCACCGTCGACGATGTGCGCAAGGCCATCGACGGGCACAGCCTGGGCAAGGCCTCGATCAGCGG
>JBOICR010000248.1:0-5880 GCA_050740195.1 Nevskiaceae bacterium
ACGGCCTGCAGGACAACAAGAATCGCCGCAACATCAATGCCGACGACAAGCTCAAGGCCGTCTTCGGCGGCAAGGGCACCGTCAACATGTTCGAGATGACCAAGCTGGTCAACAAACACGTCAAGTAGAAGCACCCAGCTTAGATTTCTGCACGACCCCGGATCGCAAGATCCGGGGTTTTTTTATGCCCGTGCGCGGCCGAACCCAGTTGGACTTCGGAGATGTAGGCACGCGCGCACGGGACATATCTCCGGTGGCGCCGAGCGCAGCGGAGGCGCCAGCCGGGGATAGTGCCCGGGGATTGCTATCCTCTCGCCCCATGGACCGCTACGACGTCGTCGTGATCGGGACCGGCCCGGCCGGCGAAGGCGCCGCCATGATGGCCGCCAAGAACCACAAGCGCGTCGCCGTGGTCGAGCGCCACTTCGAGGTTGGCGGCGGCTGCACCCACTGGGGCACGATCCCGAGCAAGGCGCTGCGCCACGCGGTCAAGGTGGTCCATGACCTGCGCGCCAACCCGCTGCTGAAGGAATACCGCCGGCAGGCCAATTTCACCTTCCCGCAGCTGCTGCACGCTGCCGACGGCGTCGTCGCCAAACAGGTCGCCCAGCGCCGGCGCTACTACGAGCGCAACAAGATCGCGGTGCTCGAGGGCGAGGCCCGGTTCCTCGACCCGCACCAGCTCGAGGTGCGCCGCACCGGCGCCGACCCGCTCAAGGTGCACGCCGGTCACATTGTCATCGCCGCCGGCTCCCGGCCCTATCACCCGCCCGAGCTCGACTTCGCGCACCCGCGCATCCGTGACAGCGACAGCATCCTCAAGTACCCGGAGACGCCGTTCGCGGTGACGATCTATGGCGCCGGCGTGATCGGCTGCGAGTACGCCTCGATCTTCCTCAGCCTCGGCTGCAAGGTGACCCTGGTCAACACGCAGGACCGCTTGCTGTCGTTCCTCGACGACGAAATCAGCGAGGCGCTGTCGTACCACATGCGCCAGCAGGGCTGCATCTTCCGCCACAACGAGGCCTTCGACAGCGTCGAGGCGCGCGAGCGCGACGTGGTGCTGAACCTGAAGTCCAAGCGCAAGATCAAGTCCGACGTGCTGCTGTGGTGCAACGGCCGCACTGGCAACAGTGATGCGATCGATCTGGCCAAGGCCGGGCTCGAGGCCAACGCGCGCGGCCAGGTCAAGGTCAACGCCGCGTTCCAGACCGCCGTGCCGCACATTTACGCCGCCGGCGACATCACCGGCCCGCCAGCGCTGGCGTCCGTCGCCTACGACCAGGGCTGCGGCGCCGTCGAGCACCTCCTGACCGGCAAGGCCGATACCGGCCGTGCCGAGCTGGCGCCGACCGGCATCTACACGCTGCCGGAGATCAGCTCCGTGGGACGCACCGAGCGCGAGCTGCAGGAAGCCAAGGTCCCGTACGAAGTCGGCCACGCCGCGTTCAAGAGCCTGGCGCGCGCGCAGATGACCGACGAGACCACCGGCATGCTCAAGCTCCTGTTCCATGCCGAGACGCTCGAGGTGCTCGGCGTGCATTGCTTCGGCGACCGCGCGTCCGAGATCGTGCACATCGGCCAGACCGTGATGGCCTCGAAGGAACACAACTCGCTGAAGTACTTCATCAACACGACGTTCAACTATCCGACCATGGCCGAGGCCTACCGAGTGGCGGCACACAACGGGCTCAATCGCCTTGCGTGAATTGCGCCGGGGTCCCGTTGCGCTCGCGCTGCTCGCCGCAGCCTGCGCGACGCTGCCCGCCGCCGTCCGCTACCCGGAGAGCCGTCGCGCCGACGTCGTCGATGACTACTTCGGCACGAAGGTCGCCGATCCGTACCGCTGGCTCGAGGACCTCGACTCGGCCGAAACGCGCGCCTGGGTCCAGTCGCAGAACGGCGTGTCGCGGCCGCTGCTCGACGCCCTGCCCGCGCGCCCCGCCATCCACCGGCGCCTCGGCGAGTTGCTGAGTTTCGAGCGTTACGGCGTGCCGCAGCGCACGCCCGCCGGCGGCCTGGCCTATACGCGCAACGACGGCTTGCAGAACCAGTCCGTGCTGTATTTCCAGGACAACCCCGGCGCCCGCCCGCGCGTGCTGATCGACCCGAACGGCTGGTCGACCGACGGCACCGAGGCGATGGCGGACTGGAAGCTCTCGCCCGACGGCCGCTACGTGCTGTTTGCCGTGCAGTCGGGAGGCAGCGACTGGGTCGAATACCGCGTGCTCGACGTCGCGACCGGCAAGGGGCTGCCGGATCGCGTGCGCGGCGTCAATTTCAACTTCGATTTCTCGCGCATCTTCTGGCGCGGCGGCACCAGCGGCTTTTTCTACTCGCGCTTCCCGGATCCGCCGGCCTCGGCTCCCGGCTCGCCGCCGGCGATCACGCACCAGAAGGTCTACTTCCACCGGCTCGGCACCGACCAGAAGCAGGACGTGCGGGTCTACCAGCGGCCGGACCAGCCCACCTGGTTCGCCTGGGGCGAAGCCACCGAGGATGGCCGCTACCTGCTGGTCTACGTCGAGCGCACCGAGGACACCGAGAAGCAGCTGTACGTGCGCGATCTGGGTGATCCGCAGCGCCCGCGGCTCGACGCGCCGCTCAGGCAACTGGTCGGCAACTGGGACGGCAAGTACTACCTCGTCGGCAACCAGGGCCCGGTGCTGTTCCTGCGCACCAGCGCCGGCGCTTCGCGCTATCGCATCGTCGCGATCGACGTGCGCCGTCCGCACGCCGTGCGCGAGGTCGTGCCGGAATCGGCCGACGTCATGCAGGATGCGCGGCTGATCGGCGGTGAAATCGTCGTCAGCTACCTGCACGACGCCGCGGCTCGGCTGGCGCGCTACTCCACGCGCGGCGAGCCCCGCGGCGACATCGCGCTGCCGGGCCTTGGGTCGGCCGTGGGCCTGACCGGTCGCGCGAGCCAGCCCTGGCTCGCTTACAGCTTCGCGTCGTTTGCGCAGCCAACCACGGTTTACCTCCACGACCTCGCAACCAGGAAGTCCGCGCCGTTCAACCCGCCCCGGCTGGCGTTCAGCCCGGACGACTACGTGACGCAGCAGGTGTTCGTCCGCTCGAAGGACGGCACGCGCGTGCCGATGTTCCTGTCCCATCGGCGCGACCTGCCGCGCGGGCCGGCACCCACCCTGCTCTATGGCTACGGCGGATTCGCCAACGCGCAGACGCCGTCGTTCTCGCCCGCCACCCTGGTGTGGATGGAGCGCGGCGGCATTCATGCGCTGGTCGGGCTGCGTGGCGGCAACGAGTACGGCGAGACCTGGCACCAGGCCGGCATGCTCGACCGCAAGCAGAACGTGTTCGATGACTTCATCGCTGCCGCCGAGTTCCTGATCGCCGAGCGCCGTACGACCGCCGCCCAGCTCGCCATCAAGGGCCGCTCCAACGGCGGGCTGCTGATCGGCGCCGTGCTGAACCAGCGCCCGGAGCTGTTCGCCGCCGCCAATGCCGGCGTCGGCGTGCTCGACATGCTGCGATACCACAAGTTCGGCATCGCCTACGCCTGGGCCGGCGACTGGGGCACGTCCGAGAGCGCCGCCGGCTTCCGCACGCTGTACGCGTACTCGCCGGTGCACCACGTGCATTCCGGGGCGCACTACCCCGCGGTGCTGGTGACCACCGCCGAGCGCGACGATCGCGTGCATCCGCTGCACTCGTTCAAGTACACGGCCGCCCTGCAGGCGGCGCAGGCCGGCGACCGGCCGGTCCTGATCCGCGTCGAGACCCGCGCGGGCCACGGTGGCGGCACCGCGCTGTCCAAGCAGATCGAGGAGAACGCCGACGTGCTGGCGTTCTTCGAGCGCTACACGCGACCCTGACCCCTTCTCTCTAGCGCCCCTCGCGGCGCTTGGCGTCCTGCCAGAGCGCCTCCATCCGCGCGAGCCGCCGCGGATCGCCCTTGCGCGGCAGGCTGCGCGCGCTCGCGATGACGTGCGCGTAGCGCCGCTCGAACTTGCGTACCGCCTGGTCGAGCGCGCGCCCGGCGTCGACCTTCAGGTGGCGTGCCAGGTTCACCGCCATGAACAGCAGGTCGCCGAGCTCGTCGCGCGCTTGCGCGCGCCGGTGCGCGACGGCCTTCAGCTCGCGGATCTCCTCGTGCAGCTTGCGCCACACCGCCGGGTCGCCGGCCGGCCAGTCGAAGCCGGCACGAGCGGCGCGCCGCTGCGTGGCCGCGGCCCGGCGCAGCGGATCAGCCCTTCCTTTACGACCCGGCCGCTTCATGCGCCGCCACCTTCTGCGACAGGTTCCACAGCATGCCGGCCGTCGCACCCCAGATCCGGTAGTCGCCCCAGTTCAGCTCGAAGAACGGCACGTTCAGTCCGTCGCGCGTGAAAAACTTGCGCTCGAAGCTCGACGGCGCGATCACGAACTGCAGCGGCACCTCGAAAATCTCCGCCACCTCGCGCGCACAGGGCCGCACCTCGGCGATATCCTCGACCATGCCGACCACGGGCGTGACCAGGTAGCGCGTGATCGTCGGGTAATCGTCGAGGTAGCCGATCACCTCGACCGCTTCCGGCGGGATCCCGGCCTCCTCGAACGCCTCACGTTTGGCGGCGGCCGACGCAGTTTCGTCCGCCGCCTCGCGCCCGCCGCCCGGAAGACTGATCTGGCCCCTGTGCGAGCGCAGCGATTCGGAGCGGCGCGTCAGCAGCACGCTCAGCCCCTCGCGTCGCTTCATCACCGGCACCAGCACCGCCGCCGGCCGCAGCGCCTTGAACACGATCGGCGGGATCAGCTTGTCGAGGCTCATCGGCAGCTCGAGCGGTGCCAGCGGCCGCGGCGGCGCGTCGCTGGTGCTGGCGAGCGCGGCGCGCAGTGTGCGTTCCAGTGGGGACATGGAGTTAGTGTAATGTCCGGGCGCATGGACCAGAAGGGATTCTTCGACGCGCTGCGCACCAATTTCCTGAAGGCGATCCCGCACGCGCGCGAGTGCGGCATCGTGATCGAGGCGCTCGACCAGGCTGGAGCGCGCGCCCGCGTGCCGTACCGCCCCGAATGGCTCGGCGACACCGAGCGCGGCGTGTATCACACCGGCGTCGTCACCACGCTGGTCGATACGGTTGCCGGCCTCGCGGCACTGGCCGGCGCCGGGCGCTTCGAGATCATCGCGACGCTCGACCTGCGCATGGACTTCCTGCGCCCCGCCGCGCAGGGCAAGGACTTGCACGTCCACGCCGCCTGCTATCGCCTGACCCCGTCGATCACCTTCGTGCGCGCCACCGCCTGGCAGGACGACCAGCAGACGCCGGTCGCGGTCAGCCAGTCCACCTTCATGCGCGGCACGGCGGGACCGAAATGAGCGATCTGGCTGGCGCGCGCCGCGCCGCCCGCGAGCAGGGTGACTTCTCGCTGCTGCGGGCGCGCGTGCCGTACGCCGCTTTTCTCGACGTGCAGGTCGCGCTCGACAACGGCGTGCCGCGTTTCCGGCTGCCGTTCCGCCCATCGCTGATCGGCAACCCCGCCCTGCCGGCGCTGCATGGTGGCGCCGTGGCGGGCTTCATGGAGAACGCCGCGCTGCTGCACCTGCTGCTGCTGCTCGACGAGCGTAAGGTGCCCAAGAGCATCGATTTTTCGATCGACTACCTGCGTTCGGCAAATGCCGTGGACACGCATGCCGCCTGCGAGGTCGCGCGCCAGGGCCGGCGCGTGGCGCAGGTACAGATCCGCTGCTGGCAGGACGAAACCGGCAATCCGGGGCGTACGCGCGACGTCGCGCTCGGGCGGGGCCACTTCCTGCTCGGCGACGCGGCAAAAGCCCAATGACGGCCTGATGACCGCCTGGCGCACTCTGCTGGAGTTGGACCGCAGCCTCGGCGGGCCGAAGGGCACCGCGTTCCGGGCCTTCAAGCGGCTCGA
>JBOICR010000249.1:0-7755 GCA_050740195.1 Nevskiaceae bacterium
ATTCCGGGGTCTCGTAGCGGACCTTGTTGCCGCCGAAGTACTGGGCGCTGGCGCTGGTCGCGCAGGCACCCGCCGCCAGGCCGGCGATCAGGCCGAGGGCTGCTGTTGCCGGACGCCACGAAGGTGAGCTCACGCGGACTCCCATGGTTGTCCCAATTAGCCCAGCACTCTACCTAGCAGGCGAACCTTGCTGCTAGCTGAACGTTGCTCAAGCCCCGGGCGCCGGCGTCACCTGGACCAGAAGCTGCCGCCCCTTGACCTGGGCGCCAGCCGCGACGCTGACCGATTCGACCTTGCCGTCCACCGGCGTCGCCAGCTGGAACTCCATTTTCATCGCTTCGAGCACGACCAGCGTCTGGCCCTTCTTGACCGCATCGCCGGGCCGCACGTGCACCGCAACAATCTTGCCGTCGGAATGCGCCGTGATGCGCCCGTCGGACCCCGCCCCTTTTGCCTCGGCCGGGGCGTAAGTGCGGTCGGTGAAGCCGAACGTGCGGCCGTCGGCGCAGACGTAGACCTGGTCGGCCGCCCGCGCGTAGTGCGCCCGGCCCTGGACGCCGTCGGTGAAGATGTAGTCGAACCAGCCGGGCTGGCGGCGCACCACGTCGATCCGGACTTTCGTTTCGCCGACCTCGGTCGTGAACACGTGGCCATCGTGAACCAGCACGTCGAGCATCAGCTCGCGCTCGCGCCACGTGAGCTTGAATTCGGCCGGCGTCTCGTGCGAGTTGTGCCAGCCCAGGTAGTCGTCGGTGAGCCTGGCGTTCGCCAGCAGGCGCTGCGCTTCGTCCTGGTACAGCGCGATCGCGGCGAGCGCGACCTGGCGCGCGCTGGGCGCGTCAGCCTTGAGCCGATCCTGCGGGAAGTACTTGCCGACGAAGGCAGTGCTGAAGTCGCCGGAGGCGAAGGCGTCGGTGCGCAGCACGTCGAGCAGGTAGTCGCGGTTGGACGCCACGCCGAGCAGCAGGGTGTCGTCGAGCGCGTGGATCAGGCGGGTGCGGGCGACCTCGCGGTCTTCGCCCCAGGCGATGATCTTGGCCTGCATCGAATCGTAGAACGGGCTGATCTCGACGCCGTCGCGCAGGTACGTGTCGGTGCGAACGCCCTCGGGCGCGCTCCAGCGCAGCACGCGCCCGGTCTGTGGCAGGTAGTTCTGCGCCGGATCCTCGGCGCACAGGCGCACTTCGATCGCATGGCCATTGCGGCGGCCCAGGATCTCGTCCTGCGCCATCGGCAGTTTCTCGCCCTGCGCGACGCGCAACTGCCATTCGACCAGGTCGACGCCGTAGACCAGCTCGGTGACCGGATGCTCCACCTGCAGGCGCGTGTTCATCTCGAGGAAGTAGAACGCCTTGTCACGGCCGAGCAGGAACTCGACCGTGCCGGCGCCGACGTAGTCGACCGCCCTGGCGGCGGCGCACGCCGCCTGCCCCATCGCGCGGCGCAGCTTGTCGTCCACCGCGGGCGACGGCGCCTCTTCGACCACTTTCTGGTTGCGGCGCTGGATCGAGCAGTCGCGCTCGCCGAGGAACACGACGTTGCCGTGGCGGTCGCCGAACACCTGGATCTCGACGTGGCGGGCGTCGACCACCGCTTTTTCGATCAGCAGCTCGCCGGAGCCGAAGGCGTTGGCGGCCTCGGAACGGGCGGACTTGATCGCCTCGGCAAGGCCGCCCTCCTCCTCGACCAGTCGCATGCCGCGTCCGCCGCCGCCGGCGGCCGCCTTGATCATCACCGGCAGGCCGACTTTCCTGCACTGCTTGAGCAGGTCCTCGTCGGATTGATCGGCGCCCCCAACTGGGCTATGAAAACCCGGCACGCAGGGCACCTTGGCCTTGAGCATCCGCTCCTTGGCTGCACTCTTGTTGCCCATCGCCTCGATCGATCCGGCGTCGGGGCCGATGAAGATCAATCCGGCGTCCTTGCAGGCCTTGCTGAACGAGGCGTTCTCCGACAGGAAGCCGTAGCCCGGGTGGATCGCCTGCGCGCCGGAGGTCTGCGCCGCCGCGATCACCTTCTCCATCGACAGGTAGGACTCTTTCGCCGGCGGCGGGCCCAGGCGCACCGCCTCGTCCGCCTCGTGCACATGCATCGAGTCGGCATCGACGTCGCTGTAGACCGCGACCGTGCGGTAGCCCATCTGCCTGGCGCCGCGGATCACCCGCACCGCGATCTCGCCGCGGTTGGCGACCAGGACCTTGCTGAAGCGTTTCACGCCGTCATGCCCGCGCAGGCGGGCATCCATTTCTTCATTTGAGGTCGACGGTCCGCGGGCACTGCTGCCGGCCGAGGAACCCTTCTTCCGAGAACAGGAACGGCTTTTCGACAACGCCGGTTCCGGTGAAGTAGTGGCACTTCATCATGCCCATCTTGGCGTCGCCGTCGGGCTTGTCGCTCCAGACCAGGAGCCCCTTGTTCGAAAAGAACAGGGCGATCCAGGCCGCCGCGACCACGCCGGCGATGACTCCGATTTTCCTCTGTTGTTGGGTCACTGTTCGTCTCCCTATTGAGCCCACTTCGGCAACCGCTTCTCGATGAACGCGGCCGTCCCCTCCGCGCCTTCGGCACTGCGCACGGCCTCGGAGAAGCGCTTGGCCGCGTAGTCCAGCAACGGGTCGAGTTCGATGGTCCCGACCTTGAGCATCAGTTCCTTGGTCACCGCGTTGGCGTTGGGCGCGCAGCGGACGATTTGCTTGAGCGTGTCGTCGAGCAGCGTGTCGAGTGCGGCATCGTCACGGAACACGTCGTGCACGATGCCCAGGCGCCGGGCCTCCTCGCCCTTGAAACGGCCACCGCACACGCCGAGCCTGCGCGCCTGCGACAGCCCGATTCTTTGGACCACGAACGGCGCGATCTGTGCCGGCACGATGCCCAGCCCGGTCTCGGGCAGGCCGAAACTCGCATCGACGTGCGCGAACGCGACGTCGGCCACGCAGGCCACGCCGAAGCCGCCGCCAAGCACGGCGCCCTCGCAGATCGCGACGGTCGCCTGCGGCGCCTCGTTGACCTTGCGCAGCATCGTGCCGAACTTGCGGTTGTACGCCGCAGCCGGGTCGTCGCCGCCGCCGGTTCTCGTACTGGCCTGGGCCTGCGCCATGCGCATGCCGGCCATGTCCTTGATGTCACCGCCGGCGCAGAAGTTCCCGCCGGCGCCGCGCATCACGATCGCGCGCACCTCGCGTGAATCGCGCACGGCGTCGAGCACCGCGACGATGTCGTCGAGCATGCCAACCGACAGCGCGTTGCGCGCGTCCGGCCGGTTGAAGGTGACGCGCAGCACGCCCCGGTCGAGCGCGAGCAGCAGGTTTTTCGTCTCGGGCAGTTTCATTTCTTCTTCCCCGGCGCCATGCCGAGGTGCTTGGCGATGATGGCCATCATCACCTCGTCGGCGCCGCCGCCGATCGAGTGCAGGCGCAGGTCGCGGTAGTACTGCGAGATCGGGTTGTCCCACATGAAGCCCTGGCCGCCCCAGTACTGCAGGCAGCCGTCGGTGACCTCGCGCGCGACGCGCGCGGCCTTCAGCTTGGCCATCGACGCGAGCAGCGTGACGTCGTGGCCGGCGCGCAGCTCCTCGGTCGCGCGGTAGACCAGCGAGCGCGCCGCCTCGATCTCGGTCTTGAGCTCGGCCAGGCGGAAGTGCACGTACTGGTTGTGCAGCACCGGCTGGCCGAAGGCGTTGCGCTGGCCGGTGTAGCGCACGGTCTCGTCGATGCACCGGTCCATCGAGGCCAGGATGCTGGCAGACAGGAACAGGCGCTCGTGCTGGAACTGCTGCATCTGGTAGGCGAAGCCCTTGCCTTCCTCGCCGATCAGGTGGCGCACCGGCACGCGCACGTTGTCGAAGAAGATGATCGCGGTATCGCTGGAGCGCTGGCCGAGTTTCTCGAGCTTGGTCTTGCGGTCGATGCCCTTGGCATCGAGCGGGACGACGATCAGCGACTTGTTCGAATGACGCGGCGCGGTGGATTCGCTGGTGTTGCACAGCACGCAGGCCCAGTCACCCTGGGTGCCGTTGGTGATCCACATCTTCTGGCCGTCGATCACGTAATCGCCGCCGTCGCGGCGCGCCGTGGTCTTGATGCCGGCGACGTCCGAGCCCGCGCCCGGCTCGCTGACCGCGATGCAGGCGACGTGGTCGCCCTTGATCGCGGGCTTCAGGAAGTTGTCCTTCAGGTAGTCGTTGCCGACGCGCGCCAGCGCCGGCGTCGCCATGTCGGTCTGCACGCCGATCGCCATCGGGATGCCGCCGACCTTGCAGTAGCCCAGGGCCTCCGCGAACATCACCTGGAAGCTGTAGTCGAGCCCGAGCCCGCCGACCTCTTCCGGCTTGTTGATACCGAGAAGGCCGAGCGCGCCCATCTTGCGGAAGATCTCCTTCGCGGGCCAGACGCCCTTCTTCTCCCATTCGTCGGCGTGCGGATTGATCTCCTTTTCCACGAACTGCTTCGTGGTGTCGAAAATCTGCTGATGCTCGTGCGTGATGTTCACAGTCGTGCGACTCCAAACGAATTCGGGTGGACCTGGCGCAGCCGCGCTTCCTTGCAGACCGACAGCGTCAGGCCGAGGACCTTGCGCGTGTCGCGCGGGTCGATCAGGCCGTCGTCGAACAGCCGCGCGGTGGCCGCGAACGCGGTCGACTCGCGATCGAACTGATCGATGATTTTCTGCTCCATCATCTCGAGCATCTTCTCGTCCGTCGGGCCCATGACCTTGCCTTCCTTGGCCCACTTGTCGCGGGTCACGATGGACATGACCCTGGCGGCCTGCTCTCCGCCCATGACCGCCGTGCGCGAGTTCGGCCACGCGAAGATGAAATCGGGGCCGAAGCCCCGGCCGCACATGCCGTAGTTGCCGGCGCCGAAGCTCGCGCCGATCACGATGGTGATCTGCGGCACGGTGGCATTGGCCACGGCCTGGATCATCTTGCTGCCGTGCTTGACGATGCCGCCCTGCTCGCTCTCGCTGCCGACCATGTAGCCGGTGGTGTTCTGCAGGTAGACGATCGGGATGTTGGCCTGGCAACACAGCTGGATGAACTGGCCGGCCTTGGTCGCGCCGCGCACCGTGATCGGGCCGTTGTTGCCGATGATGCCGACCTGGTGGCCGTGGATCGCCGCGCGCCCGCAGATGGTCTGCTGGTCGTACTCGTACTTGAAATCGAGCAACTCGGAGCCGTCGACGATGCGCGCGATCACTTCGCGGCAGTCGTACGGCTTGCGGTAGTCCACCGGCACGACGCCGCACAACTCGTCGATGTCGTACAGCGGCGCACGCACCGGCAGCAGCTCCAGCCTCGGCCGTCCGGCATTCCAGTCGAGACTCTTTACGATCTCGCGCGCGATGCGAATGCCGTCGCTGTCGTTTTCGGCGAGGAATTCGCTGACGCCGGAAATCTGCGAATGCATCTCGGCGCCGCCGAGGTCCTCGTCGCGGGCGACCTCGCCGGTGGCGGCCCTCAGCAGCGGCGGGCCGGCCAGGAACACCTTGGCGCGCTTGCGCACCATGATCACGTAGTCCGACAGGCCCGGCATGTAGGCGCCGCCTGCGGTGCTCGATCCATGGACGACGGTGATCTGCGGCAGCCCGGCCGCCGACTTGCGGCACTGGTTGGCGAACGTGCGGCCGCCGGGGATGAACACCTCGGCCTGGTACAGCAGGTTCGCGCCGCCGGATTCGATCATGCTGACCGTCGGCAGTTTCTGGTCGAGCGCGATCTCCTGGATGCGCAGGCCCTTCTGCACGCCCCACGGCGTCATCGTGCCGCCCTTGATGGCGAAATTGGACGCCGAGACCATGCAGCGCGTGCCGGAGACGTAGCCGATGCCGATGATTGTGTTGCCGCCGGCGAGCGAGCCGTCCTTGTCGTCGTGGTGCTTGTAGCCGGCGAGGGTCTGCAGCTCGAGCCAGGGCGAGCCGCGGTCGAGCATCAAATGCACGCGCTCACGCGGCAACAACTGGCCGCGCTTGTGGAATTTCCCGCGCTTGCTCTCTTCCTCCGCGCGGCCCTTGGCCTCGATCGCACGGAACTCGGCGATCTTGGCGAGCAGATCCTCGCGGTTCTGCCTGAACTGCGCGCTGTTCGTATCGATTCTGGTTTCGACGACCGGCATCTTCCCGTTCCCACTTGCAGGGCCAGAGCGGGCAGTCTAGTGGCTACGGCGCAAAAAGTGAAGCACAATTCACTCCATGGCCTACCGACGCACGCGCCGGGTCAAGCAGCGCCTCGCCGAGAACCGCGAGCGCATCGTGCTGGGCGCGCGCGCGCTGATCACGCGCGGCGGGCTGCGCCAGGCCCAGATGGCGGAAGTGGCGAAGGGGGCCGGGATGTCGACCGGCGCGATCTACAAGTACTTCCCGTCGCAGACCGAGCTGTTCATCGAGGTGCTGCGCGACGCGGTGCGCCACGAGATCGACATCCTGCAGCAGATCGCCAAGGCTCCCGGCAGCAACGCCCAGCGGCTGCGCCTCGCGGTCGAATCGTTCGTGCGCCGCGCTCTGGAGGGCCCCCACCTTGCCTACGCGTTCATCGCCGAACCGGCCGACGCGCGCGTCGAGGCCGCGCGCCTGCGCGCGCGGCGCGCGCTGACCGAGGTCTACCAGGGCATCGTGCGCGAAGGCATCGCGCGCGGGGAATTCCCGGAGCAGGACCTCGACGTCACCGCGGCCTGCATCTTCGGCGCCTTCACCGAGGCGCTGGTCGGCCCGATCGCGGCGCGCGGCGTGCGGGACAAGGAAAAACTGGTGCGGGCGATCGTGACGTTCTGCGAGCGGGCGGTGGCCGGCCGAGGCGTCATTCCCGCCCCCGCCTGAAGCGCGCGTGGGCAGGCTGCGGCGGGAATCCAGTTGCCGACGACTGGGTCCCCGCCTACGCGGGGACGACGGTCAGCCGATGGCTTTCGGCTTCACCGCGCGGTGGAAGCCCCGGAAGGGCTTCGACTTGTCGTGCTCGGCCAGCGGAAAGATCCGGCTGTTGCGCGATGAGCCGCCGTCGACCGTCAGGCACGCGCCCGAAATGTAAGCGGCCGCCGGCGACAGCAGGAAGGCGATCGCCGCGCTGACCTCGGCCTCCTCGCCCAGGCGCTTGGCCGGCACGGAGTGTTTCAGCTTGCCGATGACTTCCTTGGCGAACGCGGGATCGTATTGATCGAGGCCGCTGGACGCGATCCAGCCCGGCGCCACCGCGTTCACGCGCACGCCGAAGCTGGCCCACTCCACGCTGGCGGTCTCGGTGAAGTTCAGCATGCCGGCGCGCGCGGCGCCGGAATGCGCCATGCCAGGCATGCCGCCCCACATGTCCGCGATGATATTGACGATCGCGCCGCCGCCCTTCTTCATCGACTGGGTGAAGCATTCGCGCGCGACCAGGAAGCCGCCGGTGAGGTTGTTGGCGACGACAGCCTCCCAGCCTTTCTTGTTGATCGCCATCAGCGGCGACGGATACTGCCCGCCGGCGTTGTTGACCAGCGCGTGGATCGCGCCGCGCTCGGCCACGACCTGTTTGATTCCTGTCCTCACCGCATCCTCATCGCGGATGTCGAAGGCCACGGTCGAGCACGCTCCGCCGTCCTCGCGGATCTCGGTGGCGACGGTGTCGAGCTTGTCCTGCTTGCGGCCGACGATGACGACCAACGCGCCGAGGCTGGCGAGCTCGTGCGCGGTGCAGCGGCCGATGCCGGAGCCGCCGCCGGTAACGACGATGGTCTGGCCGGCGAACAGGCCGGGCTTGAAGACCGAGCGGTAGGTCAAAGCTTCGAG
>JBOICR010000250.1:0-4012 GCA_050740195.1 Nevskiaceae bacterium
TCACGGAAGTAAAGCGCAGCCGAACCGGAGCCCCGCAGGGGCGCGCCGCAGCGAAAGCGAGACATGGCGAGCTTTCGCAAGGCGCGGTGAGGCGAGCCATGAAGTGAGACGGGCACACCGGGCTCGACGATGCTCATCGGAGCGCCCGCTTGAGCGCTTCGCGAATGACCTGTTCGGCCGGGTCGCCGGCGCGATACGCCGCCTCGGCCAGGCGCTGCGCTTCGGCCGGCTTGTAACCCAGGTTCACCAGCGCACTGACCGCCTGTGGCACGGCGCCGTTCAGCGCGCCGGCCCTGGATGCAACCGTTGCGTGCTCACCAGCCTTGTCCTTGAGTTCGAGCACCAGGCGCTCGGCGGTCTTCTTGCCGATGCCTGGCAGGCGCGTGAGCTTGGCGGCGTCCTGCGCGCGCACGGTCTCCCAGAAATCGTCCACCGAAATTCCGGACAGGATGGTCAGCGCGCTCTTGGGCCCGACGCCGCTGAGCTTGATCAGCTGGCGGAACAGGCTCTTTTCCGCGGCGCTGGCGAACGCGACCAGCGTCTGCTGATCCTCGCGCACGATCAGGTGCGTATGCACGGACACGGGCTGCCCGACTTCGGGCAGCTTGTAGAACGTGGACAGGGGCGCTTCGAGCTCGTAGCCGACGCCGTTGACGTCGAGCCACAGCAAGGGAGGTTCCTTGCCGAGCAGCTTGCCGGTCAGACGTCCGATCATCGCGCTCCCTGCAGAGCCTTTTGCGTGCGCAGTTTCAGCGTGCGGCCGTGAGCGTGACACAGCGCGCAGGCCAGCGCATCCGCCGCGTCCTCGGCCGGCGCGGTGGGCAGGTTCAGCAGGACCTTGACCATGCGCTGGATCTGCGGCTTCTCGGCGCGTCCGCTGCCGGCGATCGCCAGCTTGATGCTGGCCGGGGCGTACTCGTGCAGCGGCAGGCCGGCTTCGGCGACGGCGCACAGCGCGGCGCCACGCGCCTGGCCGAGTACCAGCGCGCTGGCGACGTTGCGCCGGACGAAGACCTGCTCCATGGCGGCCTCGTCCGGGCGATGTTCGGCGATGACGTCCCGCAGCTGCGTCAGCAGCGACAGCAGGCGCTGCTCGAGTGGTTTCTCCGGTAGCCGGATCACGCCCTGCGCCACGCAGCGAGTGCGCGAGCCCTCGGCCTCGATCAGGCCGTAGCCCGTGATGCGCGAGCCGGGATCGATGCCGAGGATGCGCACCGCCGCCGGCGGTTTCATGCCGCCCGCGCCCACGCGGCGTTGGTGTAGACGTGCTGGACGTCGTCCAGCTCCTCGAGCGCGTGGATCAGCCCGGTCAGTGCCTCGGCAGGGCTGCCCTGCACCGCGAGCGTAGTCGCGGCGTGCCAGGTGACGTCGGCCTTGGCGGGCTGGAGCCCCTTGGCGGCCAGCGCCTTCTTCACGCCGTCGAAAGCGTCCGGCGCGCACAGCACTTCGGTGTAGCCGTCGTCGGTCACGACGTCGTCGGCGCCGGCATCCAGTGCGGCCTCGAGAATCCGCTCGGCCAGCGCACCATCGACGCCGGTTTCGAAACCCGACACGCCCAGGCGCTTGAACAGGTAGGCGACCGAACCGTCGGCGCCGAGGTTGCCGCCGTTCTTGGAGAAGGCGTGCCGGACCTCGCCGACCGTGCGCGTGCGGTTGTCGGTCATGCACTCCACCAGGATCGCGATGCCACCCGGGCCGTAGCCCTCATAGCGGATTTCCTCGACCTGTTCGCCGCCGAGCTCGCCGGTGCCGCGCTTGATGGCACGCTCAATCGTGTCCTTGGCCATGTTGGCCGACAGCGCCTTGTCGACTGCGGCCCGCAGGCGTGGATTGCCGGCGGGGTCGCCGCCGCCGCGCGCCGCGACGGTGATTTCGCGGATCAGCTTCGTAAACAGCTTGCCGCGGCGCGCGTCCTCCGCGCTCTTCCGGTTCTCGATGCTCGGTCCGCGACCCACGGTCCGCTCCTCAGAAGTTCAGGCGCAGGCCCACGTGCCAGCCGGTGTCGACCGTGAGCATGCCGGCGCCGTCGAGGTCCAACTTGAGCTGACGCCAGCCCAGGTAGACCGAGGCCCCCTTCAGCACCTGGTAGTCGGCGCTCGCGGCGTATTCGAACCAGCCGTCGAAATCGCCGAAGGTGGAAGCGTCCGGCGCGCCGTAGCCGTAGGCGATGATGCCGACGCGGTTGAAGGCCGGCAGGCGCACGTCGACCATGCCGCCGAGCGCCAGGCCGCCGCCGTCCGCGTCCGGGCCGCCGTTGATCAGGAACACGCGCCCGCCCAGGCCTGCGGTGACGGTGGCGTCGCGCGCCCCGGCATCGCCGGTGACCAGCAGGCCGGCGTGGACCTGCTGGAAGCTGCCGTCGTCGCTGTCGCCGAGCAGCACGCCGAGGTCGTAGTTGCCTCCCAGCCGGCCGGTGAGCGGTCCCTCATAGGTGCCGCGCAAGGTTTCGTCGCTGAGATTGACGTCGACCCGCTCCGCCCGTGCCGCGAAGGAGGCCAGGACCAGACACAGGAAGGTGCACGCTCGCTTCATTACGCCCTCACGCTTTTTTCGGTTTGTTCACGGAATGGATCGCGCGGCCGTCGACCAGCTGCGCCGCGTCGTGGAAGGTCTCGGACAGCGTCGGGTGCGCATGCATGGTCAGCACGATGTCCTCGGTGGTGGCGGCGTACTCCAGCGCCAACACCGCCTCGGCGACCAGCTCGGACACGTACGGGCCGACCATTTGCACGCCGAGCACGCGGTCGGTCTTGGCGTCGGAGATGATCTTGACGAAGCCCACGGCCTGCTCGAGCGCCTTGGCGCGCCCGCTCGACATGAACGAGCTCTGGCCGGTCTTGACCGTGAAGCCTTCCGCCTTGGCCTGCTCTTCGGACTTGCCCACCCACGCGATCTCCGGCGCCGTGTATACGACCGAGGGCACCGCGTTGTAGTTCACCTGCGTGTGGTGGCCGGCCAGCTGCTCGACCAGCGCGACGCCTTCCTCGATGCCCTTGTGCGCGAGCATCAGGCCGCCGATGACGTCGCCGACGGCGTACACCCCTGACGCGCTGGTCTTGTAGTGGGCATCGACCTTGACGAAGCCGCGCTCGTCGAGCGCCACGCCGGCGACGTCCGCGCCGAGGCCCCTGGTGTAGGGCCTGCGCCCCACGGCGACGATCAGCTTGTCGAACTCTTCCTTCTGCGACTTGCCGTCCTGCTCGAACTCGACGGTGACGCCGTTCTTGCCGGCCTTGGCACCGGTGACTTTGGCGCCGAGGCGGATGTCCAGGCCCTGCTTGGTCAGCTGGCGCTGCGCTTCCTTGGCGACTGCCACGTCCACCATCGGCAGGAAATTCGGCAGCGCCTCGAGCAGCACGGTCTTGGCGCCGAGGCGCGACCACACGCTGCCGAGCTCGACCCCGATCACGCCGGCGCCAATCACGCCGAGCCGCTTGGGCACGTCGGCGAACTCCAGCGCGCCCCAGGAATCGACGATGCGGTCGCCGTCGAACGGCGCGACTTTCAGGTTCACCGGCTCGGAGCCGGTGGCGATGATGATGTGCTTGGCGGTCAGCGTCTGCCTGGCGCCGTCGTGTCCGGTGAACTCGACCTGGCCCTTGCCGAGCAGCTTGCCGGTGCCGAACATGCCGGTGACCTTGTTGGCGGCGAACAGCGTCTTGATGCCGCCGGTCAGCGCGCGCGAGATGGTGTCCTTGCGCTTGAGCATCTGCGCCAGGTCGAGCTTGACCTCGCCGACCTTGACGCCGTGCGTGGCGAACTCATGGTGCGCGCGGTGCCAGATCTCGGACGACTCCAGCAGCGCCTTCGACGGAATGCAGCCGGCGTTCAGGCAGGTGCCGCCGAAAGCCGGGGTCTTGTCGCGATTGACCCAGGCGTCGATGCAGGCGGTCTTCATGCCGAGCTGCGCGGCGCGGATGGCTGCCGGATACCCGGCCGGCCCGCCGCCGACGACTACTACGTCATAGCCTTCGTTCATTGTTTTCCCCTTCGTGGCGGGCGCTATTGTAGC
>JBOICR010000251.1:0-6145 GCA_050740195.1 Nevskiaceae bacterium
CGCCGGACGACACCGCCGCTTCGGCCAGCCGCAGCCTCGGGGGCCAGCCTGCGCCACCGCGCCCGGTCACGGTCGTGCGCGACCAGCCGAAAGTCGGCCGCAACGACCCATGCCCCTGCGGGTCCGGCAAGAAATTCAAGCAATGCCACGGCAAGCTGGTCTGAGCGGCTCGCCGTGCCGGTCAATCTGAAGGGGCCCGAGTCGCTGCTGCCCGTGCCGGGCGTGCGCCTGGCCGTTGCCGAGGCGGCGATCAGGAAGCCGGGCCGCAAGGACGTGCTGGTGGTCGAGCTTGTCGAGGGTTCGAGTGTGGCCGGCGTGTTCACAAAGAATGCCTTCGCCGCCGCGCCGGTGCAGCTGTGCCGCCAGCGCCTGAGGAAGTCGGCGTCGATGCGCGCCCTGCTGGTCAATTCCGGCAGCGCCAACGCCGCGACCGGCAAGGACGGCCTCGACAGCGCGCGCGCGACGACCGCCGCCGTCGCCGGCGCGCTGGGCCTCAAGGCCGATGCCGTGCTGCCGTTCTCGACCGGCGTCATCGGCCAGCAGTTGCCCGTCAACCGCATGAACGCCGCGATCGGCCACGCCGCCGGGCGCCTGCGCGAGGACGCCTGGCTCGACGCCGCGCGCGCGATCATGACGACGGACACCGTCCCCAAGGGGGCCTCGCGCCGCGTGCGCACCGCGCGCGGCGAAATCACCGTCACCGGCATCGCCAAGGGCGTCGGCATGATCTGCCCCGACATGGCGACGCTGCTCGCATTCATCGCAACCGACGCGAACCTCGCGGCCGGCGCCGTGAAGCGCTGCCTGAAGGAGGCGGTGGCCGTGTCGTTCAACTGCGCGACCGTCGACGGCGACACTTCGACCAACGATTCCTGCGTACTGGTCGCGACCGGGCAGGCCGGCGGCAGGCCGCTCGCGCCCGGCGGCCGCGACGCCAGGGCCGTGGCGGCGGCGATCACCGACGTGTGCGTCGAGCTGGCGCAGGCGATCGTGCGCGACGGCGAGGGCGCCACGCGCTTCGTCACGCTCGAAGTCGACGGCGCGCGCAGCGTCGACGAGGCGCGCCGCGTGGCGTTCTCCATCGCGCACTCGCCGCTGGTGAAGACCGCGCTGTTCGCCGGAGACGCCAACTGGGGGCGCTTGGCGATGGCGATCGGCAAGTCGGGCGTGCCGAAACTGGATCCGCGACGCATCGACGTCGCGCTCGACGGCGTCAAGGTGCTGGCGCGCGGCGAGCCGCATCCGGCCTATCGCGAAGCACAGGGCGCGGCGGTGCTGGCGCGTCGCGAATACACGATCGCGGTCGGCCTCGGGCGCGGGCGTGCACGGGCCCGCATCTGGACCTGCGACTTCAGCTACGACTACGTGAAGATCAACGCTGAGTACCGCACGTAAGTACGTCCACATCGCCGCCGGCGCGCTGCGCAACGAACGCGGCGAGGTCCTGATCTGCCAGCGCCCCGCGCACAAGATCTACCCCGGTGAGTGGGAATTCCCGGGCGGCAAGGTCGAGGCCGGCGAGACCGCCGAGGCCGCGCTGGCGCGCGAGCTGTACGAGGAGCTCGGCATCCGCGTCACCACCGCGCGGCCGCTGATCCGGCTGCGCCACGTCTACCCCGAGCTGTCCGTGGACCTCGATACCTGGCTCGTCACCGGCTATACAGGCACGCCGCAGTCGGTCGAGCACCCGGCCTCGGCCTGGGTCGCGCCCCTTGAGATGCCGCGCTGGAGGCTGCTGGCGGCCGACGCCCCGATCGTCAACGCGCTGCGCCTGCCGGCGCAGCTGGTGTTCTCGCCACCCGGCCTGCCATTGCCGCGCAAGGAGGCGGCCGGGCCGCACCTGGTGCGCCTGCGGCTGCCGGACGTCGACGATGCGCGGTATCACGAGCAGGCGCGCTCGCTCGATGCCGCGACCCTGATCCTCGACCGCGATCCCGTCCGCACGCTCGAGCTCGGCGCGGCGGGATTCCACGCCACCCGCAAGCGGCTGCACGCGCTGGGTGAGCGCCCGGTGCCGGGCGCGTGCTGGTTCGGCGCCTCGTGCCACGACGCCACCGACCTCGCGCGGGCGCGTGAACTCGGCGCCGACTACGCGGTGCTGGGGCCGGTCCGCGCGACGGCCACCCATTCCGGTGCCGTGCCTCTCGGCTGGAGCCGTTTTGCGGAACTGGCGTTCGGCGCGGGCCTGCCGGTGTATGCGATCGGCGGCCTTTCGCCGCGCGATCTGCCGGAGTGCTGGCGCCATGGCGCGCAGGGCGTCGCCGGCATCTCCGCATTCTGGGCGCCTACTGGCGCGGCGGCGGATCCCTCGGTGCGTCCGGCGGCGCGGTAGTGCCGTCGTCGGCGGAGATGGCGGGAGTCACAGTGCGCAGCACTGCAGCTGGAATGGCACGTCGACCGAGGTCTGGGTCGGCCGCGTGTTGACGTCGCGCTGGTTCATGAAGCGCACCGTGAAGCGGTGGCGGCCGGCGCTGATCTCGGGGTAGACGCCGGCGCTGGCGGCGACCAGCACGCGCACCAGTTCGTACTCGGCCGGCGGCGTGTAGACGTGGATGCCCGCCTTGGCAACGGCGTCCACCGCCTGCGTGCTCTGCCGCAGCAGGCGCAGGTACAGGTTGATCGCGCGATCGAACGGCACGAGGTCGGCGAACCACGCGTCGAGGTCGCGGCGGATGTGCTCACCCGGCTGCGCCAGCCAGTGGTGGAAGGTCGGCAGGTCGAACGCGCCGACGCCGCCCGGGATCGTGCTCCGGTGCAGCAGCGAGATCAGGAACTCGTTGTCGCGAAGCACGGTGCCGAGCGTGTGCGTCGTCAGCACCTGCATCGCGTTGACCGCGTCGTTCAGTTCCGCCAGCACGCTCTGCAGGCGCGAGGCGTCGACGCCGGGCCGTTGCTGCAGGCGCGACAGCGCGGCGTGCTGCTCGGACAGCTCCTTCAGGATCTCGGTCTTGACGTCGGCGCGCGACACGATCGAGAAGATATCGAGCAGGGCGCGCAGCGTCGCGCGGACGCCCCAGTGCGTGCGGTCGGCGCGGTGGTGATGATGCTGCGCGAACAGGAACTCGAGGCGCAGGAACGTGCGCACCCGCTCGTTCAGGGGTTGCTCGTAGACAACCGTTTGCCCGGGTTCGGTCAAAAAGGGCGCGCGCGGGTGGGTGCCCGGCTATTGTCGCCCTGCGCGAAACCCCAGGGCAAGGCGACCGTCAGGGCAGGCGCAGGCCGGGCGCGCGCCTGTGGCCGCTGCGGGCCAGCTCCAGGTAGAACTCGTGCAGGCGCCCGACCGCCGCGCACAGCCCGGCGATCGTCCCGGTGTTGGCGATGCAGTCGTCGGCGCGCGCCAGCCGCTGCTCGCGTGGCGCCTGCGCGGCCATCATCTGCCGCGCGAGCTCGTCGGGGATAGGGTCGCGCTCGAGCAGCCGCGCCAGCTGGACGGATTCCGGCAGGTCGATCACGAGTACGCGGTCCACCAGCGCGTCCATGCCGGACTCGATCAGGATCGGCACGTCGAGGACGCAATACGGCCCGGTCCGGGCGTCGCGCCACGCGGCCAGCCGCCCGCGGATCGCGGGGTGCGTGATGCGCTCGAGCGCCTCGCGCGCGGCGTCGTCGGCGAACACGTGTGCGCGCATCTTCGGCCGGTCGAGCGCGCCATCCTTCAGGAATCCGGCGCCGAACTCGCTGCGGATCCGTTCGAGGGCCGGTGTGCCCGGGGCGACCACCTCGCGCGCGACCTCGTCGGCGTTGAGCAGCGGTACGCCGAGGGCGCGGAACGCGCCGGCCGCGGTCGACTTGCCGCTGGCGACGCCGCCGGTGAGTCCGACCGTCAGGACGGAAGCGTCAGGCGCAGCCATACGGTGGCGAGGTCGCGGCCGCCCATCAGCACGATCCAGCCGGCGAGCGCGAGGAACGGCCCGAACGGGATCGGCACGTTCCGGTCGTGCTTGCGCAGCAGGATGAGGCCCAGGCCGACCGTCGCGCCGGCAATCGAGGACAGCAGAACGATCATCGGCAGAGCCTTCCAGCCGAACCAGGCGCCCAGCGCGGCGAGAAGCTTGAAATCGCCGTGGCCCATGCCTTCCTTGCCGGTGACCCAGCGGAACACGTGGTAAACCGCCCACAGGCTCAGGTACCCCGCCGCGGCGCCGATGATCGCGGCGGGCGCTTTCGCGAACGTTCCGCCGATGGCGGCGAGCAGGCCGAGCCAGAGCAGCGGCAGCGTGATCACGTCAGGCAGCAGCTGCGTGCGCAGGTCGATGACGGCCAGCGCGGTCAGTGCCCAGGTCAGCAGCAGCGCGAACACCAGCGCGCCGCTCCAGCCGAAGCGCAGCGCGCAGGCCATGCTCAGCACGCCCGTCAGCGCCTCGACCAGCGGGTACTGGATCGAGATTGGCGCGCGGCACGAGGCGCAGCGGCCGCGCAGCACGAGCCAGCTGACCACCGGGATGTTGTGCCATGGCCGGATCGGCGCCTGGCACCGCGGGCAGCGCGAGGCCGGGCTCACCAGCGACAGCGGCGCCTCGGCCGGCCCCGGCTCGAGCGCCAGCAGCGCGCGGCACTCGCGGCGCCAACCGTTCTCCAGCATCAACGGCAGGCGCAGGATCACGACGTTGAGGAAGCTGCCGACGCACACGCCGAGCAGCAGCACCGCCACGGCGAGGGCGACCGGGCTGTGGCTCAGCCCGTCAAGCAGGGGCATCGGGTGTTCGGGTCGCGGGGATCAGACGACCGAACCCATCTTGAAGATGGGCAGGTACATGGCGACCACCAGGCCGCCGACCAGCACGCCGAGGATCGCCATGATCATCGGCTCGAGCAGGCTCGACAGCGCGTCGACCAGGGCGTCGACCTCGGATTCGTAGAAATCGGCGACCTTGGCCGCCATCGCGTCGAGCGATCCGGATTCCTCGCCGATCGCGATCATCTGGCAGGCCATCGCCGGGAACAGGCCGCTCTGCGTCATGCACAGCTGCAGCTGCTGGCCGGTCGACACGCCGTCCTTGATCTTGAGGATGCCCTTGTAGAACACGATGTTGCCGGCGGCACCGGCGACCGAGTCCAGCGCGTCGACCAGCGGCACGCCGGCGGCGAACATGGTCGCGAGCGTGCGCGCGAAGCGCGCGACGGCCGACTTGTACAGGATGTCGCCTATCACCGGCACCTTAAGCATGATCCGGTCCATGAATTCGCGCAGCGCCTGCGAACGCTTGTGGACCTCGATGAAGCCGATGACGGAGGCTATGAGGACTGCGGCAATCCCGAAACCTTGCGTCTTGAGCGCCCGCGACATGTTGACGACCATCTGCGTGAACGCCGGCAGGTCGGCGCCGAAGCCCTTGAACAACTCCTCGAACTGCGGCACGACGAAAATCAGCAGGATCGCGGTGACAATGAAGGCCACGACGACGACCGCCGCGGGATAGGTGATCGCCTTCTTGACTTTCTTCTTGATCGCCTCGGTTTTTTCCTTGTACGTGGCGATCTTGTCCAGCAGCGTCTCGAGCGCGCCGGACTTCTCGCCGGCGTTGACCAGGTTCACGAACAGATCGTCGAACTGCAGCGGGTACTTGCCCAGGCTCTCGGCGAAGGTGTTGCCGGCCTCGATGTGGGCCTTGATGCCCATGATCATCGTCGCCATGGCACGATTTTCGTGGCCGCGGCCGACGATCTCGAGCGCCTGAACCAGCGGCACGCCGGCCGTCATCATGGTCGCCATCTGGCGGCTGAAGATGGCGATTTCCTGGCTCTCGATCTTGCCGCCGCCGAAGCCCGGGATGCTGAACTTCTTGGACACCTTGATCGGGTTGAGGCCCTGCTTGCGCAGCTGCGACTTGATCAGCGCTTCGCTGGGGCCGATGCTGCTGCCCTTGATCTTGGCGCCCTTGCGGTCGGTCGCCTCCCAGTTATAGGTGTATTCCTTCACCATCTTGACCGCGGACTTCTTGGCGGCGGGCTTCGCGGCGGCGGCGGCTTCAGCCATGGGCGGGTGGTTTCCTCAGTTCAGTCGCCGACCGTGCAGGCATTGGCCTGCGCGAGGTCGATCTTGCCGGCAAGCACCTTCGTGAGCGCGGACTTGCGCAGATCGGCGATGCCTTCCTTCTCGGATTGCTTGGCGACGTCCATGGCGTTGCCGCCCTCCATGATGATG
>JBOICR010000252.1:0-6638 GCA_050740195.1 Nevskiaceae bacterium
AACCAGCGGATCACGCTGAACAGCGGCACGAAGGCCAGCAGCCCGTAGCCGAGCGCCGCGACCGCCGGCAGCACGCGGGTGGCGCCGCCGACGCCGAAGCGCTTGAAGATCCGGGCCACCAGGAACAACTGGATCGCGATGCCGACGCCGTTGACCCACGCGTAGAAGTCGCCGTAGAAGGCACCGATCCACTGGCCGGCGTGCTCGATCGTGCCGGCCGCCAGCAGCGCGTCGGCGTGCAGCTCGACCGTGCGTGACAGCAGGTACTCACCGGTCGAGTTGATGCAGTTCAGCAGCAACATGAACAGCGCGATGTGGCGCAGGTAGCGGTCGGACAGCACGACGCGGAAGCCGCCGAGCACGCCGCGGATCTCTTCCGGGTGCGGCGCGGTGGCTTCCGGCGCGGGGCGCGAGCCCTCCGGCACGCGCCGCCGCGCCAGCGGCGTCATCGGCACAGTGGCGAGCAGCAGGACGATCGCCACGCCCATCGTCCCGTACAGGCCGAACCAGCCGAACAGCGGCTTGCTGGCGAGCGCGCCGAGCCAGGCGCCGGCCGAGGCGCCGACCGCGACCAGCACGAACAGGCGCTCGCCGGACTCGACGCTGAACAGGTCGGCGGCGAACGCCCAGAACTGGGCCACGATCAGCACGTTGAAGATCCCGAGCCAGATGAAGAACGGCACGCCGATCTCGAAGCCGGCGGCGCCAGCGCCGAGGAAGGCCGCGAGGTTGGCGGCGAGGAACACCGTGATCCACGGCACCAAGTGGTAGTGCGGGAAGATCCGCCGCAGCACCGCCGTGTAGACCGGGATGATCGCCATCAGCAGCAGCGCCTGCGCGGCCAGCGCGTACGAGCGCACCTCGGCGCTCTGCTCGGTCAGGATCAGGGCCTCGCGCACCGGCTTGAGCAGGTAGTAGGCGAACAGCAGCAGGAACACCTGCGCGAACAGCAGCAGCACCACCGCGCCCTCGCCGGGGCGCACCGCGACCACGCGTGACAGCAGCCGCTCGAGCGGCGAAATCGCCAGGGGCGCCGCGGCCGCGTGGCTCAGGGGTTCGCCGCGACGCCGCCGGTGCCGGAGGCGCCGGTCAGGACATTCTGCGGCACGCAAGCCACGATCCGCAGCGGCTCCCCGTGCGGCAGGCGCAGGCCGCGTGTGCTGAGCGTGTTGGCGATCGGCGATGCGCGCGTCGGCAGGGCGCTCCAGCCCGAGGGGCCTTTCGCGAACAGGGTCAGCGCGCGCTCGTCGGTGACGGCTGTGCCGGGCTCGCGCGCGAGCAGGCCTTCGTCAAGGTAAGTCAGCGTCACGTCGGCCGCTGCCGGCTTCTCGGCCGACAGGAACCAGGTGCGCTGCACGCAGGCGGCGCGGTCCATGCCCGGCGGCACCAGTTCCGGCCAGCCGCGGATCACGCGGGCCTCCACCGCCACCGGCGCGCCGGCGGGCGCGGTGACGCTGGCCAGCAGGAAACCCCAGCTGTCCATGATGTCGGCGCTGCGGCCGGCGGCGACGGTCGCCTCGCCTTCGTCCCGGCGTTGCCCGGTGCCGAGGCTGAGCGCGACCTGCTTGAGGTTCTGCACGCGGGCCCGTGCGTAGAAGCGCAACGCCTCGACCTCGGCCTCCCAGCGCGGCTCGTCGCTGCCGACGAACGGGTCGCGCCGCAGCTCGGGCAGCAGCGCCTCGCGCAGCACGGTGATGCGCGCGTCCATGCGCTCGGGCGCGAACCAGCCGCGCCACGGCCGCGCGGCCTCCGGCGCGCCGGTGACGAGGTCGCGGATGCGCGCCAGCACGCGCGCGCGCAGCTTCGGATTCTTCAGCGCCTGGTAGTGCAGCGGGTTGGACTGGCCCGCCTCGAGCGGGAAGTAATACTGGAAGTGGTCGTTCAGGATGGTGAACGGGAACACGCGGTCCGGGTCGAAGGCGCGGCCGAAGGTCAGGTCGTAGTCCCACGGCACCACCAGCCACTTGCCGGTCTTCCGGCTCAGGTAAAGGAAATAGTTCTTGTTGTAGGTGTCGGTCGCGCTGACCAGCGCGTTGACCGCGAACCAGTTGACCACCGACTCGGCATCGAAGCGCCGGTCGACGAGCTGGTCGAACGTGTCCACCGGCTCGGCCACGAGCTCCTCGGCCAGCGCGCGCAGCGCGGAGAAGTCCTGGTCGCGTGGCGACAGCTTGAAGTAGCAGTTGCGCGCGGGATCGAGCGACGCCGGCGTGAGGTCGCCGCAGAACGCTGAGTCGTACGGATGGAAGAAATCGCCGTCGCCGCCGAGGCCGGCGCGCTCGAACATCCCGGGATCGATCCAGGCGATGCGCAGGAACAGGCCGCCGTCGGCGCCGTTGATGGTCAGGCGCGTATAGCGCGTCTCCGGCACCACCATGCCGAGCGCGCGCATCAGCTCCCAGGACAGCCACTCGCGCATCATCGAGCCGTCCGTGCCCATGCCGTTGAGCGAGATGCGGGAGCCGCCGCGCCACCTGCCGTCGTCGAGCTTGATCAGCACCGACTTCTTCGGCGTCTGGCGCGTGAAGCTGCCCTTGACCTCGATGCGGCCGTGCAGCCGGGCGGAGCCTTCTTCGGTCGGACGCACCGTGACCGGGAACGAGGACTTGTCGTAGGGTTCCTTGCGAAACAGCACGCGCGCGTCGCGCGCGTCCATCTCGATGGCGAGCGTGTCGATCGGGATGGCCTCGGCCGCCGCGGCCGGCGCCACGGCCAGCACGGCGGCAAGGCCGCCCGCGAACAGCGCGAGCGCGGCGCTACTCCCAGGTCCGCGAGTAGCCACAGGAGAATCCCTGGCGCATGGTGGCGTCGTCGCCCCACACCGCGCTGCTGAAGCTGCAGCTGGCATAGGTCCAGCGCGACAGGCTGACGCCGACGCCAAGGCCGGCCTTGACCAGCTTGCCGCGCGTGCCGCAGTCGGAGATGTCGGAAGCCACGGCCGCGCCGTCGTCGAGGGGCACGCGGCCGTCGACGTCGAAGCTCCAGCGCATGCGGCTGGTGCCGAGGCGCAGCGGCCCCGACAGCCCGAGGCCGCCGTCCAGCTGGGGCGCCAGCGGCGACTCCCACAGCTGCAGCCCGAGCCCCGAGCTGAGGGCCAGCCCCGGCAGCAGCTCGTCCTTGCGCGCCAGCGCGCCGGACAGCCCGAAGGCGCCGCAACCCAGGCGCGGCGACGGCGAGCCACGGTTGGTCGGGACGGTGGCGACCAGCTCCCAGGCGCGATTGTTGACATAGACGTCGGTGCGGCCGCGCACGCCGAGGCGCAGGTCGCCGAGGCCGGTGGTGCTCTCGCCCGCGCACGTTGCCTGCGCCAGGCTCAGGCCGCCGAACAGCGTGTAGTAATACGAGTAGCCGTACTCGACATGGTGCGAGTTGCTGGCGTGCTGGCGGCGGCAGTCGGTGGACTGCAGGTGGCCTTGCTCGTCCCATTGCCGCGTGGCCCAGTCGTAGCCCAGCGCCGTCGAGTAGCTGAGTTCCTCGGCCGAGCGCAAGAAGCTGCCGGCGTGCGCGGCGGGCGAGAGCCCGGCGACACCGATCAGCAGCAGGCCCATGCGGATCGACACGATGCAGCTACCCCCGTGCCCGCGCGGACGCGCGGCATCGAATCTGGGCGGCTAGTATACAAGCCGGTTTTTGGCCTCCAGCCCGGATGAAACGCACTACTATCGCGCTGCTCGCGCCCTGCCTGCTTGCCTGCGCCCAATCCACGCCGCCGGCGCCCGCCGCGGCCGAGCCCGCGCCGCCAGCGGCGCCCGGTCCCCACGTCGTGATCGTGACCATCGACGGGCTGCGCCCCGACGCCATCACCGAGGCCGATACGCCGGCGCTGGCGCGCCTGCTGCGCGAAGGCGCGTCGAGCCGCGCCGCGCTCGTGCCCGAGCCGTGGCTGACGCTGCCCAGCCACTTCAGCATGGTCACCGGGCAGACCCCGGCCCGGCACGGGATCCGCAGCAACAAGACGCGGGCGCAGGAGCCGGCCAACGCCACGCTGTTCACCGCGGCGCACGACGCCGGCCTGCGCACGGCGCTGTACTTCGGCAAGCGCAAGCTGCTGGCGCTCGCGCCCCGCGCCAGCGCCGACGTCACGCTCGGGCCCGGCCCGGGCGACTCGAACTGGCACGACGGCTCGAGCGAGAGCCTGGCGGCGCGATTCGCCGCCGACTTCCCGCGCGAGCGCTTCGCGCTGGCGTTGGTGCACCTGCGCGAGCCCGACGAAGCCGGCCACGACGCGGGGTGGATGACGCCGGCGTACCGTGACGCGCTGGCGCAGGCCGATCGCGGGCTCGCCGTCGTGCTCACCGCGATCGCGCAGAGCGGGCTGCCGACCACCGTGTTCCTGACCTCCGACCACGGCGGCGCGGACAAGGACCACTGGACGCACGGGGCGGTGGACTGGACCGTGCCCTGGATCTGCGTCGGACCCGGCGTGAAGGCGGGCGCGGCGATCGCGGACGCCGGCATCGTCGACGTCGGCCCGACCGCGGCGGCGGTGCTCGGCGTGACGCTGCCGGCCGTGGAAGGGAAAGTCGTGAAGGAGTGCCTGGCGAACTAGGCGAACCCTCGCGTCGCCTTGGTCGACGCCGCGTCGAAGATCTTCTCGGCGTTGCTGGCCAGGAAATTCTTGAAGATGGCCTCGTGCGCGACCACCGTGTTGCGCTCGATGATCTCGACGAACTGCTTCTCGGTCTGCGCCGTGCCGATGCGGCCGTCGGCCTCGCGCACCGGCGTGTCCATGGTCGCGGCCAGGGTCGCGGTCTGGCGCAACCGGGTGCCCGGCGCGCCCTGGATCTGCGGCAGCATGCGGAAGCCGCGCGCCTTCATCGCCGCCGCCATGGCCTCGATGCCGTCAAAGCCGGCGGCGCGCACGTCGATGGTGACGTGGTTGAAGTCCGGGCCCAGCGCCAGCGCGCTGGCCGCCTCGCCCGACACTGCCGCGACCGCGTCGAGCGTGCTGCGCTTGAGCGGCGGCCCGTTGCGGTGCATCAGTTCGTCGACGAAATGCCCGATGAAGGCCTCGGCGTCGCTCTCCGACAGGCCGTGGTCGCGCTCGGCGATGCCGATCAGGTGCTCGAACGGACCGTGGTCCATCTCGGCGGCCTGCTCGGCGCAGTCTTCGCGCACCCGCGCGGCGACGTCCTTCGGGAACGCGTGCAGGTCCACCTGCGACACGAAGATCTTGAACTGGCCGGCGTCCTTGCCGGGCACCTGCAGGTCGAAGGACTTGAGCTTCTTGGCCGGGAACTCGTAGTCGAGCTCGCGCTTGAGCCCCAGCACGCCGGCGGCGCGGGCGAACAGGTCGCGCAGCGCGAGGTCGGCGGTGCGGATGGCGCCGTGGTCGTTGCGGAAGGTGCCGCCCTGCTCCTTCACCAGGTGCTGCAGGGCGACGAAGTCCGGCACGTTGGCGGCGAACTTGGCGGTGGCGCGCTCGACGAACAGGTCGCGCAGGACGGCGGCGCTGAGCTTCTTCATGGGGCGCGCATTCCAGGTCAGAACGAGAACTGGACGTCGAACCCCAGCGGGTTGTTCTCGGGGTCCACCACCCACAGCGTGGTGATCAGCGCGAAGTCGTACCAGAAGTGCGCGGCGATGGGCGCCGCCAGGCGATTGCCGTCGCGCTCGTAGAGCCAGCCGAAGTAGGCGCCGCCGGCGGTCGCCGCGGCCACGCCCGCCGGATTGAACCCGCCGTCGAGCCCGACCACGTGCGCGGCGCCGAAGGTGCCCGCGGCCGCCCAGAAGCCGGCGCGCTCGCCCCACAGTCCCTGCAGGTAGGGCTGCAGCAGGCCGCGGAACAGGCCCTCCTCCGCGGTCGCCGCCCCGAGCGAGATGCCGAAGGCCGAGGCCACGTACATGCGGTTGGCGTCGTCCTGCTCGTAGCTGCCGCCGAACATGCGCACGCGCTGGACGTCGCTGAGCGGGCCGTCCTCGCGATCGTGCGCGGCCAGCGCGCCGAGGCCGACGCCGAGCAGCGCGGCGCCCCACACCTGCGGGCGCAGCGCCTCGCGCGAGAACGGCGCGGCGAGCAGCTCCGACGTCGGCGTGTCGTCGAGGCGGTAGCGGCGCAGGTCGACGCCGTCGGCGAGCAGCGCCTCGCGCGTGGTGGTGAAGATCGAGTACTCCCACACCTTGTCGGCCAGCAGGTAGGGGACGTTGACCTCGTCGTCGTCGCGGTCGAGCCGCTCGTTGCGGCGCTGCACCTCGGCGCCGCCGAGCAGGAACGCCGCGGTCAGGCCGGCGTAGGTCACGCCGGTGGTCGTGTCGCCGAGATAGAAGTGGCCGCCGCCGGGCAGCAGGCTCCAGAGCACGGCCTTGCGCGTGTTGCGCGAGATCGGGAACGGTTCGACCGCGGGCGCGGGCGCTTGGACGGGGACTTCGGGCGCGGGCGGCTCGTCGGCGGCGCCGGCCGCGAACGGCAAGAGCGCGAGGACCAACGCCCCAAAAAAGGGGACGCACACCTTTTTCAGCCAGTACCAGCCGAAAAGGTGTGCGTCCCCATTTTCACCGGGCAATATTGCGGCCGTAGAAGATCTCGAGGATCTCGTGATTCACGCGCTCACGGATGCGCTTGGCTTCCCGCGGCGGCAGCTCGGAGACGCCCTCGCCGAACAGGTAGCCGTCGAGGTCGAGCTCCTTGAGGCGCATCT
>JBOICR010000253.1:0-3423 GCA_050740195.1 Nevskiaceae bacterium
GCGCTGGTGGTCGCCTACACGCAGCTGCCGATATCGCCCGACGCGATGCTGTACTTGGGTTTTCCGCTCGGCTTCTTTGCCAGCGGCTACTTCTCCGGTTTCGGCGCGTTCCTGACCGAGCTGTTTCCGACGCGCCTGCGCGGGTCAGGGCAGGGTTTCGCCTACAACTTCGGCCGCGGCATCGGTGCGCTGTTCCCGACACTGGTCGGCGTGCTGTCGGTGACGCTGTCGCTGGCCAACGCGATGGCGCTGTTCGCGCTGATCGCCTACGGCCTGCTGTTCGCGATGGCGACGTTGTTGCCGGAGACGCGCGGCAAGGTTCTCGAGCCATGAACACGATCGACCTCAACGCCGACCTCGGCGAGGGCATGACCGACGACGAGGCGCTGCTCGACGTCGTGTCGAGCGCCAACATCGCCTGCGGTTTCCACGCCGGCGATACGGCGACGATGCGGCGCGTATGCGAGGGCGCCGCGCGTCGCGGGGTGCGGGTCGGCGCGCACGTCAGCTACCGCGACCGCGAACAGTTCGGCCGGCGTGACCTGGAGGTCGAGCCCGACGTGCTTGCCGCCGGTATCCTGGAGCAGATCGACGCGCTCGCGTCGTGCGGCGAGGTCGCCTACGTGAAGCCGCACGGCGCGCTGTACAACCGCATCGTCCACGACGAGCGCCAGGCACGCGCCGTCGTCGCGGCGTTGAAGTCGTGGCGCCGTCCGCTGCCGCTGCTGGGGCTGCCCGGCGCGCGCGTGCTGGCGCTCGGGCGCGAGGCCGGGCTCGCCACCATCGAAGAGGGTTTCGCCGACCGTGCGTATACGAGCGAAGGGCGCCTGGTGCCGCGCTCCGGGCCCGGCGCCGTGATCCACGATCCGGCCGAGGCCGCGCGGCGCGCGGTCGAACTCGCGCGCTCCGGAAGGGTCCGCTCGCTGTGCGTGCACGGCGACACGCCGGGCGCCGTCGCGATGGCCCGGCGCGTGCGCGCCGAGCTCGAAGCCGCGGGCATGCGCATTTCACCTTTTGCATGAACCCCTTTGCATGAAGATGGGCGCATGAAGCTGCGGCGCGCAGGCCCCGAAGGTCTGCTCGTCGAGCTCGCCACGCTCGATGAGGTGCTCGCGCTGGACGCCGAGCTGCGTCGGCGCGGGCCGGCCGGCGTCACCGAGATCGTCCCGGCGGCCCGCACGATCCTGCTGGTTGGCCCCGACGTCGAGTCGGTCGCCGCCGGCCTGAACGAGTGGCGCGCCGCGCCGGTCGCGGCCGGCGCGCAAACGCCGGTGCAGATCCCGGTCATGTACGACGGGCCCGACCTCGACGAGGTTTGCGCGCGCAGCGGGCTCACGCGGGACGCGCTGATCGCCGCGCACACCGGCGCGACGCTCACGGCGGCGTTCTGCGGTTTCGCCCCGGGGTTTGCCTATCTCACCGGCCTGCCGGAAAACCTGCGCGTGCCGCGCCGCGCGACGCCGCGCACGCGGGTCGATGCCGGCGCGGTGGGCCTGGCGGGGGAATTTACCGCGGTGTATCCGCGTGCCTCGCCGGGCGGCTGGCAGATCATCGGCCACACAGCGCTGCCGATGTGGGATGAGGCGCGCGACCCGCCCAACCTGATCGCGCCGGGTGCGCGCGTGAGGTTCGTGCGCGCATGACCATCCTGGTCGTCAAGCCGGGCTCGCTCACGCTGATCGAGGACCTCGGCCGGCCGGGCCACGCGCATCTCGCGGTGCCGCGCTCCGGAGCGGCCGACCGGCCCGCGTGCATCCGCGCCAACCGGATGGTCGGCAATCCCGACGGCGCCGCCGTGCTCGAGATGACGCTGCTCGGCGCGACGTTGCGCTTCGAGGCCGACGCGCTCGTCGCGCTGACGGGCGCGGACATGGGCACGCGCCTCGACGGTGCGCCGGTCGCGGTCGAATCGTCGGTTGCCGTGCGCACAGGCCAGCTGCTGGCGTGCGGCGCCGCGCTGCGCGGTGTGCGCGGCTACCTCGCCGTGGCCGGCGGGATCGAGGCCACGCCGCTGCTCGGCAGCTGCTCGCACGACGTGATGTCCGGGCTCGGGCCGGCGCCGCTGCGTGCCGGCGAACGTCTCGCCGTCGGGGCGGTGCGCGGGATCCCGCGCGGGGTTTTTCCGCCGCCGGTGATCGCCGGCGCGCCTGCGCTGTACGTCAAGCCGGGACCGCGCGACGACTGGTTCGTGCCGGTTGCGCTGCGCGAGCTGGCGGCGGCGCCCTACATCGTGTCGCCGGACAGCAACCGCATCGCCGTCCGCCTGAAGGGTGCCGTGCTGGCGCGGTCGATCCACGACGAACTGCCGAGCGAGGGTCTGGTGCCGGGCGCGATCCAGGTGCCCGCCGACGGGCAGCCGGTGGTCATGCTCGCCGACCATCCGACGACCGGGGGCTACCCGGTCATCGGCGTCGTGCTGCCGGAAGACTTGTGGATGCTGGCGCAGGCACGCCCGGGCAGCGAGGTCCGGTTTGCGGTGGCTTCGTAAGCTGCGGCTGGTATGGTGTGCGCCTTGGCAGGCGCCGGGAGATCGACCGATGTGCGAGCACGACGACTTGGGCGGGTTTTCGCAGCAAGGAATGACGCGGCGCAAGTTCGGGGCGATGGCGCTGGGCGCTGGCGTGGCGGCCACGCTGCCGCGGCTGTCGCTGGCCGCTGAAACCAAGGGCGGGGAGATCGACATCACCACGCCGGCCGGAAAGTGCGACGCCTATTTCGTGCACCCGAAGAAGGGCAAGCATCCGGGCGTGCTGATCTGGCCCGACATCTTCGGGCTGCGGCCGGCGTTCAGGGACATGGCCAAGCGCCTGGCCGAGTCCGGCTATGCGGTGCTGGTGGTGAATCCGTTCTACCGCAGCAAACGCGCGCCGACTTCGCAGCCGGGCGCCGACTTCAAGGATGCCGCGGTGCGCGAAGCCCTGATGGCGATGCGTTCGATGCTCACGCCGGAAGCGGCTCTGGTCGACGCCGGGGCTTTCGTGGGTTTCCTGGATGAGCAGTCCGCGGTCGACAAGAAGCGAAAGGTCGGCACGATGGGCTACTGCATGGGTGGACCGCTGGTGATGCGCACGGCGGCGGCGCTGCCCGACCGCATCGGCGCCGCGGCGAGCTATCACGGCGGCGGCCTGGCCACCGACAAGCCCGACAGCCCGCACCTGCTGATCCCGACGATGAAGGCCCAGTTCCTGATCGCGATCGCGGCCAACGACGACGAAAAAGACCCGGCAGCCAAGGACACGCTGCGCGCCGCGTTCGCGCAGGCCCAGCTGCCGGCGGAAATCGAGGTGTACGCCGGCACCAAGCACGGCTGGTGCCCGACCGATTCGCCGGTGTACGAACATGACCAGGCGGAGAAGGCCTGGAGCCGCACGCTGGCGCTGTTCGGCAAGGCACTGTCGGCCTGAGCGCGGTGGGCGACGACCT
>JBOICR010000254.1:0-12478 GCA_050740195.1 Nevskiaceae bacterium
GGTGTATCCAAAACCCGCGCCGCCCGGGCGCGAGCCGCCGCCGGCACGCGGCGCCGGCGGGACGCTGCCGGGCAGCCGGCCGGGGCTCGACGAGTTCGTCGGGCTGCGCAACTACCAGCGCGGCGACACGCCCCGCGCGATTCACTGGAAGAGCTTCCCGAAACTGCAGGCGCCGATGGTCAAGCAGTTCCAGGAGACGCTGGACCGCGAGTTCTGGCTCGACTGGACCGAACTGCCCGAGCTCGACGCCGAAGCGCGTCTGTCGCAGCTGACGCGCTGGGTGCTCGAGGCCGAAGCCAAGCACCTGAGCTACGGCCTGCGCCTGCCCGGCACCCGCATCACACCCTCGCGCGGCGCGACTCACCAGCACGCTTGCCTCAAGGCCCTGGCCCTGCACGGTGCATGAATGAAGACCACGGCCCACACCTACCTGGCCCAATCGTCGTTGCTGCGGCTGCTCGCGGTGCTGGCCCTGGTGGTGGCGCCGCACTTGCTGCGCATGCCGCCGTGGATCAATGCGGTCGTGATCGCGATCGGCGCCTGGCGCGTGGCCGCCGCGACGAAGCAGTGGCCGCTGCCGCCGCAATGGCTGAAGGTCGTGATGCTGCTGGCGGTAGTCGGCATCCACGGCGCCACGTACGGGCGCATCAACGGCCAGCACGCGGGCTCGGCGCTGCTGGTCCTGATGCTCGCACTGAAGCTGACCGAGATGCGGGAACGGCGCGACGTGCTGGTCGTGGTGAGCCTGTGCTACTTCACGATGCTGACCCACTTCCTGTTCTCGCAGGAGATCTGGACCATCCTGTACCTCGGCGCCTGCGCGGTCGGCGTCACGGCGATCCTGATCGAGGCGAATCATCCCGGTGCGCCGCTGCGACCGGCCACGACGCTGCGCCTGGGCGGTGCGATGGTGCTGCTCGCGGTGCCGTTGATGGTGGCGCTGTTCGTGCTGTTCCCGCGTGTGCCGGGCCCGCTGTGGGGTCTGCCGGCTGACGCCGGCGCCGCACGCAGCGGCATCTCCGACACGATGTCGCCGGGCGACATCTCGAGCCTGATCCAGTCCGACGAAGTCGCCTTCCGTGTCACGTTCCGCGGCGAGCCGCCGCCGCCGAAGGACCGTTACTGGCGCGGCCCGGTGCTGACGAGGTTCGACGGCCGCGTCTGGGACGCGCCGTTCAAGGGCGACGACTATTTCCGCCGCTGCGCCGGGAGCACGAAGCTGAACGCCTGCGAACAGGCCGATGTCGAGCTCGCCGGCGCCGCGGTCGAATACGAGGTGACGCTGGAGCCGCACCGGCAGAACTGGCTGTTCGCGCTCGACCTGCCGGATCGGCGCCTCCTGCCGCCGAACACCGTGCTGACCGGCTACTACCAGATGGTTTGGCGCGAACTGGTCAAGGACCGGATCGTGTACCGGGCCGCGTCGCACCCGGGCTACGTGCTGGACGCCGCGATGACGCTGCAGTGGCAGCGCAGCGCCCGGCGGCTTCCCGACGGCAGCAACCCGCGTGCGCGGGCGCTGGCGCGGCAATGGCGCGACCAGGGCCTCGACGACGCGCAGGTCGTCGAGCGGGCGCTGCAGCTGTTCCGCGCCGAGGAGTTCTTCTACACGCTCGAGCCGCCGACGCTCGGGGAGAACAGCGTCGACGAGTTCCTGTTCGAGACCCGGCGCGGCTTCTGCGAGCACTACGCCAGCGCCTTCACCGTGCTGATGCGCGCCGCCGGCATCCCGGCGCGCGTCGTCGTCGGCTACCAGGGAGGCGAACTGAACGACGTCGGCAGCTACTACGTCGTGCGCCAGTCCGATGCGCATGCGTGGAGCGAGGTCTGGCTCGGCAACCAGGGATGGGTGCGCGTCGATCCGACCGGCGCGGTCGCGCCGAGCCGCGTCGAGAGCGGCCTGTCGGCGGCGCTGGCGCCGTCGGAGTTGCCCGGCTTCCTGAAACGCAGCGGCCTGTCCGCGTTCGATTACGCGCGCCTGCGCGCGGATGTCGCGTGGGACTACGTCAACGTCGCCTGGGACCGCTGGGTGCTCGGCTTCAACGAGCAGAGCCAGTTCGAGCTGCTGAGCCAGATCGGCCTCGGCGAGTGGCGCGACATGGTGATCGCGATGACCGTGCTGGTCGGCCTGTTCATGGGGCTGATCGGGATGATCGCGCTGCGCGGTGCGCGGCCGACCGTGCCGCACGACGAAGCGCTGCGCCTGTGGCGGCGCGCGACGCGCACGCTGGCCGCCCTCGGCCTGCCGCAGGCTCCGGCGGAGGGGCCGCGCGATTATGCCGAGCGCATCGCGCGCCTGCGGCCCGAGCTTGCCGACGCGGTGGGCCAGCTGGCACGCGCATACCTGGAGGCGCGTTACCTCGACGACCGGCCGCGCGAGGCGACGGCCGAGCTGGCCGCCGCGCTGAAGTCGCTGAAAGCGCTCAAGGCCTGACTAGAGCCGCGACCGGATCTCCCACAGGTCCGGGAACAGCGGCTTGAACAGCGTCTGGCGCAGGTACTCCGCGCCGGCCGAGCCGCCGGTGCCGGGCTTGGCGCCGATCGTGCGCTCGACCATCTTGACGTGACGGTAGCGCCATTCCTGCAGCCCTTCGTCGAGATCGACCAGCCGCTCGCATACCTGCGCCGAGAAATCCGCGCGCTGGTAGACCGCGAGCAGCAACTCCTGTACTTCGGCAGAGGGGACGAGCGGCGCACGCAGGTCGCGAGTCAGCGCGCCCTTGGGCACGGCATGGCCCTGCTGGCCCAGGTAATAGAGGAACGCGTCGAACACGGTCGGCTCCTCGAGCAGGTGTTCCAGCGTCGCGCGGACCGGGCTGCCGGCAGCATAGTGCTCGACCATCTCCGGCCGCTTGTGCCCGAGCAGGAACTCGAGCTCGCGGAACTGGTGCGACTGGAATCCGCTCGCCGCCTCGAGGCGCGCCCGAAACGAGTTGAACGACATCGGCGTGATCGTCTCGATCACGTCGACCTGCGCGACCAGCGTCTTCAGGATCGTCAGCACGCGCTTGAGCGTCGCCAGCGCGCCGGTCGTGGTGCCGGACTCGAACTGGCCGCGCAGGTGGCGCAGCTCATGCAGCACCTGCTTGAACCACAGCTCGTAGACCTGGTGGATGACGATGAACAGCATCTCGTCGTGCTCGGGCCCGTCCGAGCGCGGACGCTGCAGCGTCAGCAACTCGTCGAGGCGCAGGTAGGAAATGTAAGTCAGCGGCTTGCTCTGGTTATCCATCGAGCGATGCTACACCAGCGTCACGGTAGACTGGCGCAATGGGGGACCACGTGATGGACATCGGCGCGCGCGTGCCACGCGCCCGCCATCCGGCGCTGCGCTGGCTCGCGCAGCGCATCCTGTCACTGCTCGGCTGGCGGCTCGACGTCCACCTGCCGGACGAGCCGCGCCTGGTCGTGCTGGCCGCGCCCCACACTTCCAACTGGGATGGCGTGCTCGCGGTGCTGGCGATCCTGGCCCTCGAGCTGCGCATGGGCCTGTTCGTCAAGCACAGCGCGTTCGAGAACCGCATCATCGGGCCGATCCTGCAGCGGGTCGGCGCGATCCCGATCGACCGGCGCGCGCCCGGCGGCCTGGTCGGGCAGACCGTCGCCGCATTCAAGACCCGCGCCGAGCTGCTGATCGGGCTGGCGCCGGAAGGCACGCGCCGCCGCGTCGAGAAATGGAAGCGCGGGTTCCACCTGATCGCCCGCGAGGCGCGCGTGCCGATCGTCTGCGCCTACCTCGACTATCGGCGCCGGGTCATCGGCAGCGGCCTGCAACTGCACGCCAGCGAGGACTATCCAGCCGACCTGGAGCGGATCCAGGCGTTCTACCGCAGCGTCACGCCCAAGCGGCCCGAGAACTTCTCAGCGTCCGGCTGAGGACGGGAGCGGTACGCGCATCAGCAGCAGCGCGCCCGGCACGAACAGCACCAGCAGCACCATCAGCGACAGGCGCGGGTCGTTCAGCAGCAGCGCGGCCCAACCCACCAGCAATGGGCCCAGGATCACGGCGAACTTGCCGAGCATGTTGTAGAAGCCGAAGAACTCCCCGGCGCGGTCGGCCGGGATCAGCTGCGCGAACAGCGCCCGCGACTGCGACTGCACGCCGCCCTGCACCAGCGCGATCACGACCGCCATCGCGTAGAACTGCGCCACCGTCGTCAGCGAGTAGGCCCACACCGTGACGCCGGCGTACACCGCGATCGCCAGCACGATCGCGTTGCGCGCGCCCCAGCGCTCGCCGAGCCGGCCGAAGGCAATCGCCGCCGGAAACCCGACGAACTGCACGATCAGCAGCGCCACGATCAGGCTGTCGTCCGGGAAGCCCATCGCCTGGCCGAAATTGACTGCCATGCGGATCACGGTATCGACGCCGTCGATGTACAGCCAGTACGCGATCAGGAACATCCACACCGCCCGGTGGGCACGGATCGACCGCAGCGTGGCGGCCAGCTCGCCCAGCGCGTCGCCCAGCGCGCTGCCACGAGGACGCGGCGCCGCCGGCCGCTCGCGCACCCAGCGCATCAGCGGCAGCGTGAACAACGCCCACCACACGCCGACCATCACGAACGACCATTGCACGGCCGCCGTCTTTCCGGACAGGCCGAACAGCGCCGGCTTCAGCACCATCGCGACGTTCAACGCGAACAGCAGCCCGCCGCCCAGGTAGCCGAGTCCGTACCCGAGCGCCGAGACCCGCTCGTATTCGCGCGGCTGGGCCACGTCCACCAGCAGCGCGTCGGTGAAGATCAGGCTGCCGGAGAAACCGATGCTGGCGAGCGCGAACAGCAGCGTGGCGCCGACCCAGGCGCTGGCCGGCGCCGCCGCCAGCAGCGCTGTCGCCGCGGCGCCGAGCAGCGCGAACGCGAACAGGAAGGCCTTCTTGGCGCTGCCGCGGTCGGCCAGCGTGCCGAGCACCGGTGCCAGCAGGAAGATGAACAGCCCGGAGGCCGAATGCGCGAGGCCGAGCCGGAACGTGACGTCGGCGTCGGCGACGCCCGCGTTCCAGAAGTTCCGGAAGAAGATCGGGAAGAAGCCCGCCAGCACCGTCGTGGCGAACGCCGAGTTGGCCCAGTCGTACGCGGCCCACGCCCACTGCGCGCGCCGCTCGACGGTCATTCGGAAGCCGCCCGGCGCCCGAGGTTGCAGCCGAGCAGCAGCGCATCCTCGCTACCGTCCCGCGCCGGATAGTAGTTCTTGCGCACGCCCAGCTTGTGGAATCCTAGGCCCTGGTACAGCGCGATCGCCGCGGTGTTCGACTTGCGCACCTCGAGCAGCATGACGTCCATGCCGGCGGCGTGCGCGACCTGCTGCAGATGCGACATCAGGAAGCGGCCGATGCCCTGCTGGTGGTAAGCGGGCTCGACGCACAGGTTCAGCACATGGGCCTCGCCGACCGCCATCGACATCACGGCGTACGCCAGCACCTCGTCCGACGGGTCGGCGACGATCCACGCGCTGTACCCCACCTTCAGGCAGTCGCGGAAGATGCCGTCGGTCCACGGGAACGCGTACGCGCGCCTTTCGATATCCAGCACCTGCGGCAGCCAGGATTCCTGCATCGGCCGGAGGTTCCACAACTGCTCGGGCTGTGCGCTCACCTCATGCCCCGGCGAGGAACCGGTGGAAGCGCTTGAGATCTTCCCAGCTCTTGGCCTTGTCGGCCGGATTCCTCAGCAGGTAGGCCGGGTGGTAGGTGACCATCAGCGGCGTTTCGTCCGGCCCCCAGCGGTAGGTCTGCCCGCGCATCTTGCCGATCGGCGTGTCGGTGACCAGCAGGCGCTGCGCCGCGACGCGGCCGAGCGCGACGATCAACTTCGGCCGAACCAGCCGCAGCTGCTGCTCCAGAAAGGGCCGGCAGCGCGCGGCTTCGTCCTCGGCCGGCTCGCGGTTGCCGGGCGGGCGGCATTTGACGACGTTGGCGATGAACGTGTCGGTGCCGCGCGAGCGCCCGATGGCGCGCAGCATCTCGTCCAGCAGCCTGCCGGCGCGGCCGACGAAGGGCTCGCCTTTCGCATCCTCGTCCGCACCGGGCCCCTCGCCGACGACCATCAGGGGCGCATTGCGCGGCCCGACGCCGAACACGGTGTTCGTCCGTGTCTCGCACAACCGGCACTGGCGGCACGCGGCGACCGCGGCCTGCAGCCCTTCCCAGTCGGCCGGCACCGGGGCGGAAAGCGTCGCCGGCGCCGCTTCGCGAACCTCGATCGGCGCAGGCACAGTTCGCGGCGCGGCCCCGCGCAACTCCCAGGGCTCGATGCCGAGGGCGTGCAGATAGCGGAGGCGCCGCGCTGGATCCATGCGCGGATTCTAAGGCGTGCCGAGCGCTTCCACCCGTTGCGGATGCGCGCGGCCGCGTGGCGCGCTGGCGATCCGGTTGACCGCGTTCAGATAGGCCTTGGCCGAGGCCACGATGATGTCGGTATCGGCACCCTGGCCGTTGACGATGCGGCCATCCTTGCGCAGGCGTACCAGCACCTCGCCCTGCGCATCGCCGCCGGCAGTGATGTTGCTCACCGAGAACAGCACCAGCTCGGCGCCCGACTGCGCCACCTTCTCGATCGCCGAAAATACCGCGTCGACCTGGCCGTCGCCCTCGCCGCTCGTCTCGACGGGCTCGCCGTCCGCGACCAGCACGATGCGGGCGGTCGGGCGCGCGCCGGTCTTCGACGAGGCCTCCATCGACACCAGCCGCAAGCGCTCTTCGGCACGCGCGTGGTTCTGCTCGGTCATCAGCGCCTGCAGGTCTTCGTCGTGGATCTCGTGCTTCTTGTCGGCCAGTTCCTTGAAGCGGGTAAAGGCCTGGTTCAGCGCGAACTCGGACTCGTGGCGGATGCCGAGCTCGTCGAGGCGCTTCTTGAACGCCGCGCGGCCCGAGTGCTTGCCCAGCACAAGCCTGTTCGTATTCCAGCCTACATCTTCCGCCTGCATGATCTCGTAGGTCTGGCGGTGCTTGATCACGCCGTCCTGGTGGATGCCGGCCTCATGCGCAAACGCGTTCGCGCCGACGATCGCCTTGTTCGGCTGCACCGGGAAGCCGGTGATGCCGGATACCAGGCGCGAGCAGTTGACGATCTGGGTGGTGTCGACGCGCGTGGTGCAGGGGAACTGGTCGGCGCGGGTGCGCACCGCCATGACGATCTCCTCGAGCGCGGCGTTGCCGGCGCGCTCGCCGAGCCCGTTGATCGTGCACTCGACCTGGCGCGCGCCGCCGATCAGCACCGCCGAGAGCGAGTTGGCCACGGCCATGCCGAGGTCGTTGTGGCAATGCACCGACCACACCGCCCGGTCCGCGTTCGGCACGCGCTCGCGCAGCGATTTGATCAGCGCGCCGAACATGTGCGGCAGCGTGTAGCCGACCGTGTCCGGGATGTTCACGGTCGTCGCGCCGGCCGCGATCACGGCCTCGAGCACGCGGCACAGGAAGTCCGGCTCCGAGCGGCCGGCGTCCTCCGGCGAGAACTCGACGTTGTCCGTGTAGCGGCGCGCGTGTTTCACCGCCGCGACCGCCTTCTTGATCACGTCTTCGGGATCCATGCGCAGCTTCTCGCGCATGTGGATCGGCGAGGTGGCGATGAAGGTGTGGATGCGCGACCGGCGCGCGGGCTTCAGCGCCTCGGCGGCGCGGTCGATGTCCTCGGCGCTGGCGCGCGACAGCGAGCATACGATGCTGTCCTTCACTTCACGCGCCACGGCCTGCACCGCGGCGAAGTCGCCGCGGCTGGCGACCGCGAAGCCGGCCTCGATCACGTCCACTTTCAGGCGCTCGAGCGCCAGCGCGATGCGAACCTTCTCGTCCTGCGTCATGGAGGCGCCGGGCGACTGCTCGCCGTCGCGCAAGGTGGTGTCGAAGATGATCAATGAGTCGTTCATGTAAGTCTCGTTGGTCGCGTCGCGCGGACGCGGCTTGCCTGTCAGGGAGTCGGGGTCTTGCACGGTGTGGGCCCCGTGCGGCCGTGAGGAGGTGTCTGCCTTACGGCAGAAGCAGATCGAGCAGCCGCGTGCCGGCGCGAGGCGCCAGCGTGCGTGCGGAGAGGCTCAAGGTCTGCATGACGCGGGAACTATACGGGCAACACGGCGCCGAGGCAAAAGCCGTGTCAGACGTGCGGCGGCTCGCGGTCCTCGACGACCGGCGCGGCGGCCTCGCGCCGGACGAACCGGCGCCACGCGGCCATGGTCGGCCCCGACAGCGCGTAGGCGAGGAAACCCAGGAACACGACCCAGTGCGTCGGGAACACCAGGAACAGGATTGCGATGCCGAGCGCGATCGCGAAATAGCGGAACGGCACCCGGTCGGCGAGGCCGAGCTGCTTGATGCTGAAGAAGCGGAAGTTGCTGACCATGAGCACCGCCGCGAACCAGGTCAGCACGACGGCCGGCACCACCAGCTGGCGGCCCTTGAGCCCCTCCTCGTGGAAGGCCCAGACGAAGCCGACCAGCAGCGCCGCTGCCGCCGGGCTCGGCAGTCCGAAGAACGCGCCCTGGGTGCCGCCGCGCGCCGCCAGGACGTTGAAGCGCGCCAGTCGCAGCGCCGCGCACGAGGTATAGGCGAACGCCGTGACCCAACCGAGCTTGCCGCCGATCCACTGCGTCTGCTCCGCCAGATGGTGCAGGCTGTAGGTGTACATGACGATCGACGCGGCGACGCCGAACGCCACCATGTCGCACAGGCTGTCGTATTCCTTGCCGAAGTCGCTGGCCGTGTGCGTCATGCGCGCCACCAGGCCGTCGAGGGAATCCGCGATCATCGCGGCACCGATGGCGATGGCGGCCTTGGCAAACTCGCCGTTCATCGCGGCGACGATGGCGTAGAAGCCGCCAAACAGCGTCAGCGTCGTGAACAGGTTCGGGAGCAGGTAGATGCCCCGCCGCCGGCGTCCGCTTTCTTCCGTTTCGGTCTCGGCCATGGCCGCAGTTTACCCGGTGCCGCAGCCGCGGACGCGCGTCAGTTCCTGGCCTTGTCGACCAGCTTGTTCTTCGCGATCCACGGCATCATCGAGCGCAGCTTGCCGCCGACCTGCTCGATCGGGTGCGCCGCGCCGAGGCGCCGCTGGGCCTTGAGCACCGGCTGGCCGGCCTGGTTCTCGAGCACGAACTCGCGCGCGAACTGCCCGGTCTGGATCTCGCGCAGGATCTTCTTCATCTCGGCCTTGGTCTGCTCGGTCACGATCCGCGGCCCGCGCGTGTAGTCGCCGTACTCGGCTGTGTTGCTGATCGAGTAGCGCATGTTCGACATGCCACCCTCGTACATCAGGTCGACGATCAGCTTGAGCTCGTGCAGGCATTCGAAGTACGCCATCTCCGGCGCGTAGCCGGCCTCGACCAGCGTCTCGAACCCGGCCTGTACCAACGCAGTCGCGCCGCCGCACAGCACGGCCTGCTCGCCGAACAGGTCGGTCTCGGTCTCTTCCTTGAAATTGGTCTCGATGATGCCGGCGCGGCCGCCGCCGATCGCGGAGGCGTAGGCCAGCGCGATGGCGTGGGCCTTGCCCGACGAGTCCTGCGCGACGCAGATCAGGCACGGCACGCCGCCGCCCTGGGTATAGGTGCTGCGCACCAGGTGGCCCGGGCCCTTGGGGGCGATCATGATCACGTCGAGGTCGGCGCGCGGCATGATCAGCTGGAAATGGATGTTGAAGCCGTGCGCGAACGCCAGCGCCCCGCCCTTCTTCAGGTTCGGCGCGATGCTCTCCTCGTAGATCTTGCGCTGGTCCTGGTCCGGCGCGAGTACCATCACGAGGTCGGCGCCCTTCACCGCGTCGGCAACCTCGAGCACCTTCAGGCCGGCGGCCGCGGCCTTCTTCCACGAGTTCGAGCCCTTGCGCAGGCCGACCGTGACGCTGACGCCCGAGTCGTTCAGGTTCTGCGCGTGCGCATGGCCCTGCGAGCCGTAGCCGATGATCGCGACCTTCTTGCCCTTGATGTTGGCGAGTTTCGCGTCCTTGTCGTAGAAAATCTTGATGCTCACAGGTGACTCCCCGGTTTCCAGACCGCTTTCATTCAGGCTGCCGCGTCCGTGCGTGTGGCCGCGAGCATCCGGTGGCCCGGCTCGATCGCCGCGACGCCGCTGCGCACGACTTCCAGGACCCTTGCCAGTCCGCCGATCTCCTTCAGGAAATCGCTGACCTCGAGGCCGGTGCCGGTGACCTGCACCGTGCGCGTGGTGCTGCTCTCGTCGAGCAGCTGGCCGCGATAGCGGCGGATCAGGTCGACGACCGCGCGGGCCGAGCCGGAGGCGACGTCCACCTTGATCAACAGCAGCTCCATCTCGACGTGCTCGCGGCCGGTCAGGTCCGCGACTTCCACCACGTCGATCAGCTTGCGCGATTGCTTGATGATCTGGTCGATCACGGCGTCGGAGCCCGTGGTCACCAGCGTCAGGCGCGACATGGTCGGATCGTGCGTCGGCGCGACCGTCAGCGACTCGATGTTGTAGCCGCGCGCCGAGAACATGCCGGACAGGCGCGCGAGCGCGCCGGCTTCGTTCTGCAGCAGCACCGAAATGATGTGTCGCATTGGGCCGGGAACAGTACCGGCGTTTGTGTTGCAGCGCAACAGGGAGCGTGGGAGGATTGCTGCCCCTTCCCGATCGTCGTTTTTCCACCGTTGCAGGACGCCATGACCCAAGCCCCCGCTTCCTCGAACACGCACCCGCTCGCAGGCCAGACCCTGACCGGCGCCGAGGTCGTCGTCCAGGTGCTGGCGGACGAAGGCGTCGGAACGGTGTTCGGCTACTCGGGCGGCGCGATCCTGCCGACCTACGACGCCATCTTCCGCTTCAACAAGGAATATCGGGAAAAGACCGGTGGCGACAAAATGCCGCTGGTCGTGCCCGCCAACGAGCAGGGCGCGGGCTTCATGGCCGCGGGCTATGCGCGCGCCTCGGGCAAGGTCGGCGTCGCGCTGGTGACCTCTGGGCCGGGCGCGACCAACTGCGTCACGCCGGTGCGCGACTGCATGGCGGACTCGATCCCGATCGTGCTGATCTGCGGCCAGGTGCCGACCGCGGCCATGGGCACCGACGCCTTCCAGGAAGCGCCGGTGTCGAACATTTTCGGCGCCTGCGCCAAGCATGTGTTCCTGGTCACCGACCCGCGCCGCCTCGAGGCGACGGTGCGCACGGCGTTCGATATCGCGCGCACCGGCCGGCCCGGGCCGGTGGTGATCGACATCCCCAAGGACGTGCAGAACGCGGCGATTCCGTTCATGGGCCGCGGCGTGCTGCCGGTGCCGGGATTCCGCGCGCGCCAGGGCGCGCTCGAGGACAACCGCCTGTCCGAGGAGCAGTGCGAGCGGTTCTTCGAGATGCTGTCGCGCTCGCGCCGGCCGCTGCTGTACTGCGGCGGCGGCGTGATCCATGGCCACGCTGCGGACGCACTGCGTGACCTCGCGCACGCCTTCCAGATCCCGTGCGTGACGACGCTGATGGGCATCGGCGCATACGACACCACCGAGCCGCTGTCGATGCACATGCTCGGCATGCACGGCACGGCGTACGCCAACTACGCCGTCGACGACTGCGACTTCCTGATCGCGGTCGGTGCGCGCTTCGACGACCGCGTCGCCGGCGTGCCGGCCAAGTTCGCGCGCAGCGCCAAGTTCATCGCGCACCTCGACGTCGACTCGGCCGAGATCAACAAGGTCAAGCGCGTGCAGTGGCACCACGTGGGACTGCTCGACGAGGCGCTGTCGGCGCTGGCGACCTTCGGGCGCAAGCAGGGCTTCAGCAAGGATTTGTCGCCGTGGCACCAGCACCTCGCCGAACTGAAGCAGAAGTACGCGATGAACTACGACAAGGCGAGCAGCCAGATCCAGCCGTACGAGGTGATCGAGGAGATCAACCGCCACACTCGCGGCGAGGCGATCATCGCCACCGGCGTCGGCCAGCACCAGATGTGGGCTGCCCAGTACTTCGACTTCCGCCATCCGCGGCTGTGGCTGACCTCAGGCTCGATGGGCACGATGGGCTTCGGCCTGCCGGCGGCCATCGGCGCCGCCTTCGCGGCGCCGGATCGCACCGTCATCGACATCGATGGCGATGCCTCGATCCGGATGAACATCGGCGAGCTCGAGACCGTCACGACCTACAAGCTGCCGGTCAAGGTCGTGGTGCTGAACAATTTCGGCGACGGCATGGTCAAGCAGTGGCAGAAACTGTTCTTCAAGGGCCGGCTGTCGGGCTCCGACAAGTCGCTGCACAAGAAGGACTTCGTCAAGGCCGCGCAGGCCGACGGCTTCGAGTGGGCGCGGCGGCTCGACCGCAAGGCCGACGTGCAGTCCGTGGTGAAGGACTTCGTCGCCTTCAAGGGCCCGGCGTTCCTCGAGGTGATCATCGACCCCGATGCCGGCGTCTATCCGATGGTCGGCCCCGGCATGGCGTACGCCGAGATGATCACGGGCGACCACATCCCGAGCCGCGAGCCGTCGCCGGTCAAGGACGTCGACAAGTCCGAGATGTTCTGAACCTTGAGCGGGGCGTAGA
>JBOICR010000255.1:0-1620 GCA_050740195.1 Nevskiaceae bacterium
TCGCCAACGGCATCACGGTCGAGTTCAAGGACGGCAGCAAGCTCAAGGAAGTGGTCGTCGAGTACCCGATCGGCCACCGCCGCCGCCGCAAGGAAGGCATCCCGGTGCTGGTCGAGAAGTTCAGGCACAACCTTGCGCTGAAGCTCGCGCCGCGGAACGCGAAGCAGATCCTCGCGCTGTGCGACGACCAGAAGAAGCTCGAGGCGACGCCGGTGCAGGACTTCGTTTCGCTGTTCGTAGTGTGAAGCCGACGCTGGGAGTCCGGCGCAGCGGACTGGCGGCAGCACTGCTGGCCTGCGCGCTCTGCGCGCCGCCGGCCGAGGCCGACGAGGAAAAGACGTGGGTCCTGCTCGAGAGCCAGTCCGGCGATCCGGTCGGCGGGGGGCAGACCCTGTTCTTCGATGGCGCGGACCGCCTTATCAGCGTGTTCCCCTACGTCCTTTTCGGGGAGGGGACGCGGGTCGAGTTCGATGACGCCGCCGGCGGACATTGGAGGCTGCTCTTCAAGCCACCGTTCGGCACCCACCTCGTGCCGGGGGAGTACCCGGGCGCGACGAACGAGTTCATCGCCAATCGGCCGCGGCTGGACGTCATGGCGCCCGACGACGTATGCCTCGAGCTCGACGGCTGGTTCGAAATCCTGCCGACTCCGCCGGGCGAGTTCGCGGCCAACTTCAAAGCGCACTGCGACGGCGCGCCCGCCGCGCTGTTCGGCGCGGTGCGCGTCCTGGAAACCTGGCCGGTGGTCGTCCCGCACACCCGCGCGATCGCCGGCGTCGATGCCACCGGGTGGGAGGGCGAACCCGTCACCTTGGATGGCCGCATGTCGTATTCGCTGGGAGCCGACAGCGAGAACCTGGCGAAGTCGTACGCGTGGACCCAGACCGCGGGGCCGTCGGTCACGCTGCAGGCCGGCAATACCGCCCAGCCCACTTTCATCGTCCCGCCGCTGCAGCCGGGTGGGGCCGACTTCGAGTTTCGGCTCGACATCGTCGACGCGCTGAATCGCAGCGACTCGGACACGGTGCGCGTCCACGCGCCCGCCAAGAGCGATCCGCAAACGTACATCTATTACGAGAGTCAGGCCGGTGACCTGGTTGGCCACAGTGCCTCGAGGCGCGTGCTCCCCGATGCTGGCGGCAGCGCTGATATCGCCGCCGGCATCAGCGACTACAACGGCGACGCCGTGTTCATGGTCATCAGCGGCGCCGAGCGCTGGACGGCATTCTTCGAGGGCCAGCCGGACGTGCCGCTTGCTCCGGGCGTTTATGAGGGCGCGGCGCGCTATCCCGACAACGGTTCCGCGCCGGGGCTCTGGGTCAGCCGGACGAACGGCGAGTGCGACACGGTGACGGGACGCTTCGAAGTCCTGCGCCTGGTCCGGAACGCCTCTGGCGGCATCACCCAGTTCGCTGCGAACTTCGAGCAGCATTGCAACGGCGGGGCGCCGGCGTTGATCGGCGAAGTGCGCTTCAACTACTCGCCGCCGGGCCAGAGCGGCAGTATCGGCCGGCTTTCCCTCCTTGCACTGGCCGGGCTCGCGCTGGGCGCCGCGTGGCGGCGTGTCGCGCGCCAGCCGCGATGACGCCCGCTTCACCGAAAAAAAGTCCCGAGGCCCGC
>JBOICR010000256.1:0-10462 GCA_050740195.1 Nevskiaceae bacterium
CTTCCTGCTCGGCGACGCGGCAAAAGCCCAATGACGGCCTGATGACCGCCTGGCGCACTCTGCTGGAGTTGGACCGCAGCCTCGGCGGGCCGAAGGGCACCGCGTTCCGGGCCTTCAAGCGGCTCGAGCCGTCCTGGCGCGAGGGGCATGACTACCGCGTACTCGATTCCGGGCATGACGCCGCCGAGATCGAGGCGCTGCGCGCCGCCGGCCGTGTCTACCGCTCGAGCCGGACGGTCATCCTGCTTTCCGAGCGCGCCGCCGCCGCGATCCGCCGATAACGTTTCATTGCCTCGCGCGAGGCCCCCGAGTACGATTCCAACTCCCCGATGCATCGGAGCGCACCATGCCCGCAGCCGCTGACCTGCTGAAGAGACTGCCCACCGCCTTTCAGCCGGACGCCGCGGGCGACACCGACTGCACCGTGCAGTTCAACATCTCCACGCCGATGCACATCGTGATCAAGAACGGGACCTGCGCGACGAAGGATGGAGCCTCGGCCTCGCCCGACGTCGCCATCACCATGGACGACGACGACTTCATTTCGCTGATGAAGGGCGAGCTGAACGGCATGACCGCGTTCATGACCGGCAAGCTGCAGCTCGAGGGCGACCTCATGCTGGCGCAGCGGATGTTCGGGTTCTTCGACACGTCGAAACTCTGACGCCGAACTTTTCCCTGCAACGTCGCGACGGGCGCCTCGAGCTCGCCGCCCTGCACCATCCCGGCTACGGCGCGATCTGCGCCGACTGGAACTCCCCCGAAGTCCGCCGCCGTGTCCAGGGTGGCCGCCGCCAGCTGCTGGCGCGGGCCGTCGGCCTGCACCGCACGCGCGACGTACGCGTGCTCGATGCGACCGCCGGGCTCGGCCGCGACGCTTTCACGCTGGCGGCGCTCGGCGCCAGGGTCACGCTGGCCGAGCGCAACGCCACCATCGCGTCGCTGCTGGCCGACGCCCGCGAGCGCGCCCTCGCCGACCCGGCCACGGCCGAGGCCGCCAGCCGCACCGAGATCGTCTGCGTCGATGCGCGTAAGCTGATGGGCCCGGCCGCGGAGTTCGACGTGGTCTATCTCGATCCGATGTACCCGGAGCGCGGCAAGACGGCCCTCGCCAAGAAGGAGATGCAACTGCTGCGCGAGCTGACCGGCGGCGATCCGGATGCCGACGCCCTGCTGGCCGCCGCGAGCGCGCGCCGGCGGATCGTGGTGAAGCGGCCGAGGGCGGCGCCGCCGCTGGCCGGGCGCGAGCCCTCGCTCGCGCTCACCGGCACGCAGGCGCGCTTCGACATCTATCTCACCGCAAGCGGCGCATGAAAATCCTGACGCTGGTGCGCCACGCGAAGTCCTCGCGCGACTATCCCGAACTGTCCGACTTCGAGCGCCCGCTGAATCCGCGCGGGCGCAAGGAAGCGCCGGTGATCGCCGCGCGGCTGCGCAAGGCCGACGTGAAGCCCGACCTGCTGGTATCGAGCCCGGCGACGCGGGCCATCGCCACGGCGCGGCTGTTCGCCGAGGAGCTCAACATGCACCTAGACGAGATCCTGCTGAACCCGCACATCTACGAGGCCTCGGCCTGGACGCTGCTGCACATCGTGCGCAGCCTGTCGCCGGACTACGACGACGTGATGGTGTTCGGGCACAACCCGGGCATCAGCAACTTCGCGCGCGACCTCGCCGGGGACTGCCCGTTCGACGAGATGCCGACCTGCGCCGCGGTGCGCATCGAGCTGCCGGCGCGCGGCTGGTCGCTGATCCAGCCCGGCAGCGGCAAGGTGCTGCGCTACGACGCCCCGACCAAGGCCGAGCGTTAGGCCGGCTTGAGGTGCTGGCGGTAGCGCTTCGCGTTCTCGACGTAGTGCGCGCCGCTGAGCGTGATCAGCTGGATCTCCTGCGGTGTCACCGGCCGCACCACTTTGCCGGGCGAGCCCATCACCAGCGACCCGTCCGGGATCTCCTTGCCTTCGGTGACCAGCGTATTGGCGCCGATGATGCAGTTCTTGCCGATCTTCGCGCCGTTGAGGACCACCGACTTGATGCCGATCAGCGTATTGTCGGCGATCTCGCAGCCGTGCAGCATCACCATGTGCCCGACCGTGACGTCGCGGCCGATGCGCAGCTTGAGGCCGGGGTCGGTGTGCAGCACCGAGCCGTCCTGGATGTTGGTGTTCTCGCCGATGACGATGTCGTCGGTGTCGCCGCGCACCACGCAGTTGAACCAGATGCTGGCATTCTGGTGCAGCGTGACCGAGCCGATCACCACGGCGCTGTCGGCGATGAAATAATCCGGTCCCAGGAACTTCGGAACGCGGTTTTCCAGGGTGTAGACCATGCGAACGACTCCACGACCGGTGTTGAGGCTGGCGCAGTGTACGTCAGCCATCGCGCTCGCCTGCATCGCAGTGCTGGCCGGCTGCGGCGAGACAGTGCCGCGCGTCGCGCGCCTGGCGCCCGATGCGAAGGTGCTGGCGTTCGGTGACAGCCTCACCTACGGCACCGGCGCCAGTCCGGAGCAGAGCTACCCGGCGCAGCTGCAGCAGATCATCGGCCGGCCCGTGATCAATGCCGGCATCCCCGGCGACACCACCGCCGGCGGACGCGAGCGCCTGGCCGAAACACTCGACGAACACCGGCCGGCGCTGGTGATCCTGTGCCTCGGCGGCAACGACATGCTGCGCCAGGTCGACCGCGGCGAGATGCGCGCCAATTTGGAAGCGATGATCAACGAGATCCGCGGCCGCAGCCTGTCGCTGGTCCTGATCGGCGTGCCCGAGCCCAAGCTGCTCGTGATGTCGAGCGCGCCGATGTACGCCGAGCTGGCGCGGCAATTCCGCCTGCCGCTGGAGGACGAGGTGTTCCCGGACGTGCTGGGCGACCGCGACCTCAAGTCGGACCAGATCCACGCCAACGCACGGGGCTACCGCGTCGTGGCGGAGGCGGTGGCGACGCTGCTGAAGAAAGCCGGCGCGACCTGATTACACGCCCAGCAGCGGATACGCCTGCCCCGGCGACGTCGCGCCGGTCCGCTCGATCTGGTCGCGCGTGACGACGCGGCCGGCTTGGCCGACGCAGGCCCCTTCGGGCAGCTGGATGCGCGTGCCGGTGTCGCGCACGCACTGCGCGGCGGTCCCGACTTTTGGCGGCGCGGCGGCGGTAGAAGGTGCAGGCGGCTGGCCGGCGCACGCGCACAGCAGCAGCGCGGCTGAAAGGCCCAAGAGCTTCGATCTGGCGGTCATGGCCTGCCTCCTGCCCCTATTCTAGCGCCGCAGCGCGGCCTGCTCATCCAGAGTCAGGGCAACCCGGTCGCGCAGGTACGCCGGGGCCAGCGCGTCGGCCGAAAGGGTCCGGCCGGCGGCGAACTCGGGGAGCGCGAGCACCAGCGCTTCCTCGGCGTGCGGCAGCGCCCCGGCATCCGCAACGGCATCCAGCAGGCCGGTGGCGGCGCGCAGGTCCGCTTCGTACCGGCCCCAGCCCGTGCCAACCGCGTGCCAGCGGCCCGCCGGCAGCCTCGGTACCGACCCGGCCGCGCCGACCTGGTCGGGCAGCATCGGCTCGGCCCGCCCGTCGGCGCCGCGCCGGTAAGCGCCGAAATACACCTCGCTCATGCGGGCGTCGATCACTGCCGCGACTTGCCCGGCCTGGCCGAGCCGGATCGCGCGCTGGGCCAGCATGGCCAGCGACGAGGCGCCGACCACCGGCAGGTCGCGCGCCAGCGCCAGGCCCTTGACCACGCCGACGCCGATACGCAGACCGGCGAAGCTGCCCGGGCCGATGCCACAGGCGATGCCGTCGAGCTGTGCCACGCCCCGCCCCGCTTCCGCGAGCAGCGCCTGCACCATCGGCAGCAGGCGCTGCGTGTGCTCGCGCTGCATCGGCTCGAAACGCTCGCGCACGGCGCCGTCGACCCAGACCGCGACCGAGCACGCTTCAGTGGCCGTGTCGACGGCGAGATAGGTCTTCATGCGGCGGCGCGGATCCGGTCGAGCCAGGCGCGCGCCTCGTCGAGCGAAGCGATTTCCGGGATTGCCGGCAGGCTCGCCAGCACGACGCGCCCGTAGCCGCGCGTGCGCAGGCGCGGATCGCACAGCACCAGCAGGCCTCGATCGGACGGGTCACGGATCAATCGACCCACGCCCTGGCGCAACGCCATGATCGCCTGCGGCAGCTGGTAGTCGGTGAACGGCTCGCCGCCGGCGTCGCGGATCGCGTTCAGGCGCGCCTCGAACACCGGGTCGCCCGGGGCGGCGAACGGCAGCTTGTCGATGATGACGACGCGCAGCGCGAGGCCGCGCACGTCCACGCCCTCCCAGAAACTCGCCGTGCCGACCAGCACGGCGTTGCCCGAGCGCGTGAACGCATCGAGCAGCGCCGAGCGCGAGCCCTCGCCTTGCACCAGCAGCGGCAGCTTGAGCGTTTCGCGCAGCCGCGCCGCGATGTCGCGCAGCGCGCGGTGGCTGGTGCACAGCACGAACGCCCCGCCACCGCTGGCCTCGACGATCGTGCGCGAAAGGTCGGCCACGCGCGGCGTGAACGCCGCGTCCGCCGGGTCCGGCATTCCGCGCGGCAGCAGCAGGCGCGCCTGGTGCTCGAAATCGAACGGGCTTTCCAGCCGCAGCGTGCTCGCGTCGTCGAGGCCCAGCTGGCCGCGGAAGTGCGAGAAGTCGTCGCCCGCGGCCAGCGTTGCCGAGGTCAGCACCCAGGCGCCCTCGTGGCTGTCGCGCAGGCGCTGAAAGTCGCGATCGACCCGGATCGGCGTCGACTGCAGGATCCCGCCGCGCCCGAATGCCTCGACCCACGCCACGCGCGCTTCGTCCTCGCCGGTCACCGCCTGAAGGCGCAGCGCGAAGTCGGCGGCGCGCAAGCCGCACGCGGCGGTCTCAGGCGTGCGATCGGCCAGTGGCTTCAGCAGGTCCTGCAGCGCGTCGAGCTGGGCGCGCAGGGCCTCGAGCTTGGCTCTCGCGCCGGCACGCGCGAGGAAAACCGGCAGCGCTTCACGTCCGGCCAGGCCTGCGAACGCGCCCTCCAGCCCGGCGTTGGCATCGGCCAGCTCGGCCGCGGCCTGGCGCAGCGCGGGCACGTCTTTCAGCCCGGCGGCGACGTCCGCACAGTCCTGCGCCAGCTCCTGCAGCTGGCGAGTCGAGACCCGCGTGCCGAAGAACCGCGAGGCGAGCTCCGGCAGCTGGTGCGCCTCGTCGACGATGACGGCGTCCGCGCCGGGCAGGATCTGGCCGAAGCCCTCCTCGCGCAGTACGAAATCGGCTAGCAGCAGGTGGTGGTTGATCACCAGCACGTCGGCGGCCTGGGCATTGCGCCGCGCCTTGACCACGAAGCACTGCTCGAAGTCCGCGCACTGCTGGCCCAGGCAGTTCTCGGCGGTCGAGGTGACGCGCGGCAACAGCGCGTCGTCTTCGCCGAGCACGCCGCACTCCTGCACCTCGCCGGATTCGGTCTTCTGCGCCCAGCTGCGCAGCTGGTCGAGCTTGATCGCCTCGCCGCGTCCGGCGGGCTGTTGCAGCGCCCGGGTCAGCCGCTGCCGGCACAGGTAGTTGGCGCGCCCCTTCAGCAGCGCGAGGCGCGCCGGCACGCCGAGCGCCGCGCGCACGCGCGGCAGGTCCCGGTAGAACAGCTGGTCCTGCAGGTTCAAGGTCCCGGTCGAGATAACCACGCGCTTGCCGGCCAGCAGCGCGGGAACCAGGTACGCGAAGGTCTTGCCGGTGCCGGTGCCCGCCTCGACCGCCAGCGTCCGGTGCCGCTCGAGCGCCTGCCGCACGGCCTCGGCCATCGTGACCTGCACCGCGCGCGGTGCGTAACCGGGGACCTCGCGCGCCAGCGGCCCGTCAGCGGCGAACACCGTCGTGATGGGCGCGTCCATGGCCGCTTACTGTCCCTCGGTCCGTTGCTGCAGCTCGGTCACCCTGGCGCGCGCCTGCTGGGCACCGGCGCGGTCGCCGGTCGCGCCGCGGGCCGCCGCGATCACCCGCCAGTTCTCGATTTCGATATAGGGATTGCCGCGCGCGAAGCTGTTGGAGCGCTGCGCGACGATCTCGGCATCCTCGTACTGGAAGCGCTGCAGGTGCGCGCGCGCCAGCTGCTGCCACACGAACGGGTTGCGCTTCTCGATCTGCAGCGCCGTCTCGAGCGAAGCGACCGCCTGCTCGAGGTGGCCGGCGGCGAGATCGCCGCGCGCCCGGGTGAGCAGGTTGATGACCGCCGCGCCGCTGACCTCTTCCGCCGAGCGGGCGTAGCCGGCGTCCTGGCGGTAGCCGTACGGGCTGGGCTTCGGCCCTGTCGGCGGCTCGCTCGGGACGTCTTCCGGCCGCGGCGGCAATCTCCCAGGCCCCGGCCTCGGCGCGCAGCCACCCAGCGCCACCAGCAGCAGCGCTACTGCAAGCGTCGATCGGGACGCTGCTCCTGGCGTGGCCGGATGATGCGCTTGAACCAGTTGAAAGGCGCCGTCCAGCTGGCGCATGACGAATATTCCTCGGGGGCGTGACCTTCGGCATAGGGTATCGCAACCGCCGTTCCGCAGGACTCGTCCGCGCGCAGCCCGCTGTCGACGTCGGTCAGCACCGACTCGATCCCGGCCGGCACTTCCGGATTGAAGCTCTTCACGCCGAGGTCGCGCACCAGCGGCGCCCAGACCTGCAGCGCGCCCGACGCGCCGGTGAGGCCGGCCGGCTGGTTGTCGTCGCGGCCGATCCAGATCACGATCGAGCGATCCTCGCCGTAGCCGGCGAACCAGCTGTCGCGCAGCTCGTCGGTGGTGCCGGTCTTGCCGGCGAGGCGCAAGTCCGGCGCCACGTAGGCGTACGCCGACGCCCCGGTGCCGTTCAGCATCACCTGCTCGAGGGCCCAGTTGAGGAGGTACACCGGCACTTCGGGCAGCGCCTGGCGCACCCGCAATGCGTAACGCGACAGCGGCTTGCCCTCGCGCGTCATCACTTCGCGGATCGCCAGCAACGGCGTGCGGTAGCCGGAAGCGGCCAGCGTGTTGAACAGCTGCGCCACCTCCACCGGCGCGAGGTCGACGGCGCCGAGCAGCAGCGACGGCAGCGCCGGCGGATCGTCCAGCATGCCGGCGGCGCGGAAGATCTCGCGCACGTTGTTGAGGCCGACGTCCAGGCCGACGTGCACGGTCGCCAGGTTGTAGCTCTGCGCCAGCGCCATGAACAGCGGCACCGGTCCGTGCGGGGTCTTGTCGTAGTTCTGCGGCGTCCAGGTCACGTCGCGTGACACCTGCAGCTCGACCGGTTCGTCCTGCACGATGGTCGAAAGGCTGTAGCGGTCCGGTTGCATCAGCGCGGCGAGGTAGACGAACGGCTTGGCCAGCGAGCCGATCGGCCGGCGCGCGTCGAGCGCGCGGTTGAATCCGGGGAACCGCACCTGGCGTCCGCCGACCAGGGCCAGCACCTTGCCATCGTCGACGCTGGTGATGACGCCGGCGCCTTCGAGGGTGCCGGCCTTGAGCTTGCGGCCTTTCTCGAGCGCCGGCAGGCCCTCGATGATGCGTTTCTCCAGCAGTTCCTGGGCGCGCGGATCCAGCGTCGTGAAGATGCGCAGGCCCTCGTCGGTGAGGTCCTCTTCGGCGTACTGACCGGTCAGCTGGCGCTTGACCAAGTCGACGAACGCCGGGTACTGGGCGACGTTGCCGCCGGCAGCGCCGGCGACACCGAGCGGGCGCTTCACGGCGACCGCGTGCTCCTGCGCGGTGATGTAGCCCGCGTCGCGCAGCATGCCGAGCACGAGGTTGCGGCGCTCGGTGGCGCGCTCCGGGTTGCGCCGCGGGTTGTAGTACGACGGCCCCTTCACCAGCGCGATCAGCAGCGCGATCTCCTGAGGCTGCAGCTCCGGCAGCGGCTTGTTGAAGTAGAACTGGCTGGCCAGGCCGAACCCGTGGATCGCGCGGCCGCCGTCCTGGCCCAGGTGCACCTCGTTCAGGTAACCCTCGAGGATCTCCTGCTTGGAGTAGTGGATCTCCAGCAGGATCGCCATGAACGCCTCGGTAATCTTGCGCGTCCAGCTGCGCTCGAGCGTCAGGAAGAAGTTGCGCACCAGCTGCTGGGTGATCGTGCTGCCGCCCTGCACCGTGCGGCGCGCGCGCAGGTTGGCCCACGCCGCCCGGACGATCGCCTTCGGGTCGAGGCCGAAGTGCCCCTGGAAATGCCGGTCCTCGACGTAGATCAGGCCCGCCGGCAGCAGCGGCGGCACCTCGTCCAGCCGCACCAGCACGCGGTCCTCGCCCGCGGTCGGATAGATGCTGCCGATCAGCATCGGGTCGAGACGCAGCAACGAGCGTCCCTGTTTGGCGTCCTGGTCATACAGTTCGGCCACGTCGGTCTCGTTCAAGTCGATTTCGACGCGCGTGCCCGGCTGCTGCCCGTCCCAGAACAGGAACGGTCGCGTGTACACCGTGACGCGGCCCGGCTTCGACACATAGGTGCCGGGTCCGCCGAGCACGGGCACCGCGCGATAGCCGAGCCGATCCAGCTCGCGCACGATCCCCTTGCGGCTGAGGTTCAGGCCCGGGTAGACCAGCACCGGCGCGGCGTAGACCTGCGCCGGCAGTGCCCAGCGCGCGCCGGCGAAGCGCACTCGCACCTCGCGGTCCAGCGTCAACAGCCAGGCCAGGAAGGCGATGGCGAAGACGCTGCCGGCGACGATGGCGGCGATGTTCAGCCGGCGGCGGTTTGCGAGGGAGAGCGGCATGTGGGGCGGGCTAGTTTACTGGTTTTGAAGACAATTTCGGCCCGCAATCGTTCGGTTAAGCTACCGTCACAAAATCGTCACGTTCCCCACGGGCGCCCGGTGCGCCCCCATCCGAGGACGCAGCCATGTTCGGACGCCTGATGCCCCGCGAGGGCCGCTTTTTCGAGTACTTCACCGAACACGGCGAGCAGTTGGTGCTCGGCGCGCGCGAGTTGCAGGCCCTGATGAGCAACGTCGGCGAGCTGCAGGAGCGCAAACGCAGCATCGAGAGGATCGAGCATCGCGCCGACAAGATTACGCAGCAGACCATGCAGCTGCTGCACCAGACCTTCATCACGCCGATCGACCGCGACGAGATCCATCAGTTGATCACGCGCATGGACGACATCCTCGACCTGATGGAGGACGTGTCGCAGTGCATGTTCCTCTACGACATCAAGGCGGTAACCGACGAAGCGCGCAAGCTCGCCGACATCTGCCTGACCAGCACGGAGAAGACCAAGGCTGCGGTCAGCCAGCTGTCGAACCTGAAGAATTCCGACTCGATCCTGGCGCTGTGCAAGGAGATCGACAAGCTCGAGAGCGACGCCGACCACGTCATGCGCGCGGCCATGGCCAAGCTGTTCCGCGAGGAATCCGACGTCAAGCACCTGTTCAAGATGAAGGAGATCTACCAGTTGCTTGAATCGGTGACCGATCGCTGCCAGGACGTCGCCAACATCATCGAAGGCATCGTGCTCGAGAGCTGAGCGGCCACCCATGACCATCAGCTGGGAGGTCCTGATCTTCCTGATCGCGCTGGCGCTCGCGTTCGATTTCATGAACGGCTTCCACGACGCCGCCAATTCGATCGCCACCGTCGTCTCCACCGGCGTGCTGAAGCCGTTTGCCGCCGTGGGCCTGGCCGCCTTCTTCAACTTCGTCGCCTACTTCGTGTTTCCCCTGAAGGTCGCGACAACCATCGGCAAGGGCACGATCGATCCCGCCATCGTCGACCAGTACGTCGTCTTCGGCGCGCTGGTGGGTGCGATTGCCTGGAACGTCATCACCTGGTGGTATGGCCTGCCCTCCTCGTCCTCGCATGCCCTGATCGGCGGCCTGGTCGGCGCGGCCGTGGCCAAGGCCGGCACCGGCTCGCTGGTGGCCACCGGCCTGATCAAGATCTGCGTGTTCATCGTCGTCTCGCCGGCGCTGGGCTTCCTGTTCGGCTCGCTGCTGATGCTCGGCGTGTCATGGGTCAGTTTCCGCACGCGCCCGCAGAAGGCGGACACCTGGTTCCGCCGCTTGCAGCTGGTCTCGGCCTCGGCGTTCAGCCTCAACCACGGCGGCAACGATGCGCAGAAGACCGCGGGCATCATCTGGATGCTGTTGATCGCCTCCGGCGTGCTGCACGCGGGCGACCCCATCCCGGCCTGGGTCGTGTTCAGCTGCTACATCACCATCGCCTTCGGCACCCTGTTCGGCGGCTGGCGCATCATCAAGACCATGGGCCAGAAGATCACCAAGCTGAAGCCGGTCGGCGGCTTCTGTGCGGAGACCGGCGGGTCGATCACGATCTTCTTCGCCACGCTCTCCGGCATTCCCGTTTCGACGACCCATACCATCACTGGCGCGATCGTGGGTGTGGGAGCGGCGCGCAAGGTCTCGGCAGTGCGCTGGGGTGTGGCCGGCAACATCGTGTGGGCCTGGATTTTCACGATCCCGGCCACGGCGTTCATCTCGGCGATCGCCTTCGAGCTCGCCAAAGCGATGTTCTGAT